>JAYWAU010000260.1:0-12426 GCA_043782265.1 Ferruginibacter sp.
CCCCTTATGGCCGATGGTACTGGTATTCCAACCGGGAGAGTAGGTAGCTGCCATATTTATTTAAATTAAGCCTCATCATATGATGAGGCTTTTTTTATGCCTTCTAATCAATCATTTTTTTAATTTCCGGGACAACTTACCAATACATGACCTTTTTTACTATTTCGGTTTTTTGTTTCATACCTCATTAGTTACTGCTGCAATAAGAACTACTGCAACATTGTGCGACGCCAATGCTGTTTGGTAGTTATTCTCCTGTTTTGATATAAAATTCATCTTATGAATTATGTATTGGATTGTCAATAAAAATAAATTTTATTAAGTAGATTACAGTTTTACCAAAATAATACAATATGAGATTTAATGATCGGTTTCAAAAGCATTTTTTATTTACTTTTTTATTCTTTCTTATAATTATGCTTCCTATAAGTTTATTAATCGCCCAAAAAAAGCAGTCAGTTGCTGCAACTAAAATTAGTGGAACTGTTTATGATGCCAGTGTATTAAAAGGGTTGAAGTGGCGGAATATAGGGCCTTTCAGGGCTGGACGTAGCTTGGCGGTTACAGGTGTAGAAAATGAACCAATGACATATTATGCAGGACAAGTTGGAGGCGGTGTATGGAAAACTGTCGATGGAGGCAATACTTGGCTTTCTATTTCAGATTCTAACTTTACATCTTCTTCGGTTGGTGCAATTGCTGTTGCCAAATCAAATCCTAATATTTTGTACGTGGGAATGGGTGAAGTTGAAATGAGGAGTAATGTTTCTTTTGGGGATGGTGTATATAAATCTACTGATGCCGGTAAATCATGGAAACATATTGGTTTGAAAAATGGAGATGCTATTGGTTCAATTGCAGTCCATCCTCAAAATGCAGAGGTGGTATATGTGGCAGCAATGGGAAAAATATTTGGGCCAAACAGCGAACGGGGATTGTATAGAACAAAAGATGGTGGCACCAGTTGGCAAAATATTTTAAAATATGATGACAGCACGGGTTGCGCAGATGTAAAAATGGATCCAGTGAATCCATTGATTTTATATGCTTCAATGTGGAAGGCACACAGGACTGCATATTCATTGAGCAGTGGTGGAAAAGGTAGTGGTTTATATAAAAGCGAGGATGGAGGAGACACTTGGAAATTGATTTCTGAAAATCCGGGTATGCCAAAGGGGCTGATGGGTAAAATCATTTGTACTATCTCGCCTGTAAACCACGAAAGACTTTTTGCCGTGGTAGAAAATAGCAAAGCAGGTATTTATAAAAGTGATGATGGAGGTAAGAATTGGAAATTGGTGAGTACTAAAAATGACCTGACACAAAGACCCTGGTACTTTAGTCAAATATTTGCTGATACAAAAGATGAAAATACTTTGTATGTACTAAATGTTGAATTTTTTAAATCAATTGATGCAGGTGTAACATGGAGCAAAGTCAGTAACAGGCATGGTGACAATCACGATATGTGGATCAATCCGGACAATTCGAAAAATTGGATCATGGGTGACGATGGTGGCCCACAGATAACGTTTGACGGAGGTAAATATTTTACAGATATAGATCTGCCTACAGCCCAGTTCTATCATGTAAACTTAGATAATGAATTTCCGTATAATGTATACGGAGCGCAGCAGGACAACAGCAGCATAAAAATTGCCAGTCGTACCAATGACAATTCAATTGGAGCAAGTGACTGGTACCCGGTTGCTGGTGGAGAAGCCGGTTACATAGTGCCAGATCCGTTAAATGCAGAAGTAACTTTTGGTGGAGAATATGACGGACAGCTATCTACTTACAACAAAAAAAATAAGCAAACAAGGGCTGTGTCTGTATTTCCTGAACAACACAGCGGTGCAGGTGCCGAAGACTATAAATACCGTTTCAACTGGACGTATCCAATAGCATTTTCTACGCACAATCCAAAAATGATGTACGCTACTTCCAACTATGTGCATCGTACATTGGATGGTGGACAAACGTGGCAGAACATCAGTCCTGATCTTACCCGGCATGATCCTTCTACTTTAAAACCAAGTGGCGGACCAATTACTTTAGATAACACCGGAGCAGAAGTTTATGCAACTGTTTTTGCATTTGAGGAATCACCTGTAAAAGCAGGTGTATTGTGGGCTGGAAGTGATGATGGCCTTGTGCATGTTAGCCAGGATGATGGCAAATCATGGCAGAATGTTACCCCTGTATTATTGCCTGATTGGGCAATGGTAAGTTATGTTGAACCTTCGCATTTTGACGTGGCTGCCTGTTATGTTTCTGCTACAAGATATAAGCAGGTTGATAGCAAGGCTTATATTTTTAAAACAACTGATTTTGGTAAAACATGGAGGTTAATTACCAACGGATTGCCAGCAAATGTTTACAATCGTTGCGTGAGGGAAGATCCTAAGAAAAAGGGATTGCTGTATTGCGGATTGGAAACTGGTATCTATGTTTCGTTTGATGATGGTGATAACTGGCAAAGCCTTCAACTTAACTTGCCTAACACACCAGTACATGATATACAAATTCAACAGAGAGAAAATGACCTGGTGATTGCAACACATGGTCGTTCTTTCTGGATACTGGATGATATAACGCCTTTGTACCAACTATCTGGTGCAGTTGCAAAATCTGCATATCATTTATACCAACCAAGAACTTCTTATAGAACAAGAGGAGGAACTATCGAAGACGCCAAAGCACAGGAAGGTACCAATACACCTGATGGTGTGATGGTGAGATATTACTTAAAAGAAAAACCATCTAAAGAAATAAAATTAAAATTTGAAACTGCCGGAGGCGATAGTATCATCAGCTTTTCAAGTCTTAAAAATATTAATGGCGAACCCGGAGAAATTTCTAAAGATTTTTATGAAAGTAAAACAAAAAAATATGGTGCTCTTTCTATCGATAGTTCCATAAACATGTTTGCCTGGGATATGCATTATCCTCCTGCAAAAGGAGACACAGGAGTAACATTTGAAGGAAGTTTTGCCGGGCCTTATGCTGTGCCGGGAAATTACAAAGTGAGTATGTTTGCAGGCGATTCATTAATTGGAACACAACCTTTTACCATAGTTGCCGATCCACGAAATTTTTTTACCACAGTGGATTTAAAAGAACAGTTTGATTTATCAATGCAGGTTCACAATAAGCTAAATGAAATAGGAAAAGCAACTAAACAAATTGCTTTCGTGCGTACACAGTTGAATAAATACCTGGAAGATACAGAAGACTCCACCGATGTAAGAGCAGCTAGATTTATAGTAAAGCCAATTATTGACTCACTTACTAAAATTGAAGAGGCTTTATATAATCCTAAGATAAAGGCAAATGAAGATGACCTGCGTTTTCCGATGCGGTTAGAAGAAAAGTTAGGCGGTTTAAATGCAGCCATACTTTCTGCTGATGCAAAGCCAACAGCTTCTATGCATGCATCTTACCAATCATTGAAGGAAAGGATTGATCCTTTGTTGACTCAGCTTAAACAGGTACTCGAAAAGGATATCAGTAAATTTAATGAACTTGCAAAATCAAAACAAAGATTACAAGTTGTTACGAAAGTAAAAGAGTAAAATTATTAATGATCGCATCAACGCTAGTACATCTATACCTGATTAATTAAATGTATAAAAATGATTAACGACGCAACTGTAGAAGAAATAGAAATAGCAATGAATGCAGCATGGGCTGCATTTCATGTATACAGAAAATTACCATTGTCAAAGCGGGCCGAATTTATGAAAGCCATTGCCATTGAGTTGGAAAATTGTGGCGACACATTAATTCAAACAGCAATGGCTGAAACCAATTTGCCCGAAGCAAGGTTGCGGGGCGAAAGAGGAAGAACAATTTTTCAACTAAACAGCTATGCTGTCGCTTGTGAAAAAGGCGAGTGGCTGGGAGCAAGTATTGATACAGCTATTCCGGATAAAGTGCCACCAAAACCCGATATCAGGAAAATGTTGGTGCCGCTTGGCCCGGTGGTGGTTTTTGGTGCAAGCAATTTTCCTTTTGCTTATTCAACTGCAGGTGGAGATACGGCCTGCGCTTTTGCGGCCGGTTGTCCAGTTATTGTAAAAGGACACCCTGCCCATATTAAAACATCGCAAATGGTTGCTGATGCCATCTTGTTGGCAGCAGATAAATGCAACATGCCCAAGGGGATTTTTTCACACATACACGGCACCAGTTTTGAAACAGGCAGGGCCTTGGTAACACACCCGCATACAAAAGCAGTAGGGTTTACGGGTTCTTATACAGGTGGTAAACAATTATTTGATTGGGGTAATCAACGCAAAGAGCCCATTCCTGTTTTTGCTGAAATGGGCAGTGTCAATCCTGTTTTTTTATTGCCTGAAAAATTAAAAAATGCGGCTGCTGAAATTGCACAACTTTATGCCGGTTCCATTACATTGGGCGTTGGACAGTTTTGTACAAATCCGGGATTGATTATTGGTGTAGAAAGCGAAGCCTTGCAAATCTTTATTCATGATTTGGGTAAAGCAATTCAAAAAATTACGCCAGCACCTATGTTGCACCCTGGCATTGTTGCGGCGTATAAAAAAAATAAAGGCAATGCGTTATTGCAGGATGATGTTCATCTGATAGCGGAGTCTGAAATAACAATGAAAGAAAACGACGGTTTACCCACTGTTGCAACTGCGAGCGGGAAAACATTTTTGAACAATCCTGTATTACACCAGGAAGTGTTTGGACCTTATTCAATTGTTATACGTTGCAAGGATATGGCAGAGATGATTGAAGTAGCTAAACTCCTGGAAGGTCAACTAACAGCTACACTAATGGCTACAGATGCAGATATCACAAGTAACGATGAGTTGGTGGAAGCTGTAAAAAATATATGTGGGCGATTTATATTGAACAATGTTCCTACTGGCGTGGAAGTTTGTTTAAGTATGCACCATGGAGGACCATTTCCATCCTGTACCGACTCAAGATTCACCTCAGTGGGGGCTGATGGTATTAAACGTTTTGCAAGGCCAATTGCTTTTCAAAACTGGAGCAATCATCTTTTGCCGGATGAATTGAAAGATGAAAATCCGCTGAATATCTGGAGAACGGTAAATAATGAATTAACTAAAGCAGTAGTATAAATTAAGCTGAAACAGATAGTTCGCTGGTTTGTTTATTTGTTGAATAAACCAGCCAGCTGGTAATTGCTGCTGAAAGTATAAAATAGGTTATCAAAAAACTACCAATCCGGGAAAATAATTTACTTGCTCCAAACCAATCACCGAAGTAAATAACAAACCCAATTCCAATCAAAGCAGTCACAATTTCCCAAACAATGGCAGATTTATTTCCATCCATCAGTTCAGAATAAGCATATACATAAATAAAAACAAAACCTCCGTAAAGGAACATTTGCGGACTTCCAATTTTTGCAATGTTGCCAAATAAATAGCTTATTAATAACAGCAATACAATCATCTGAATCCATATCCACACATTCAATAACGCAGCGCTTTTTGTGTTATATTTTTCGAAGCTGTAAACATTATCTATTTTATACACGGGGTATTTCGTAGCAACATCTGCAGGTCTCCATCCTGTCGGCATAAACCAGATACGCAATTTATCTTTAAAACTTTTTGCATACCAGGCATCCTGTATCATCAACCACATGTGTTGAAAATTTATCTTGATGGGGTTCCATGTTCTTACTGGCCTGGTAATACCATAAACTGGTTTTACATCAGGTAACTCCTCCTGGAATGTACCAAACAGTTTATCCCAAAAAATAAATATCTGAGAATAGTTTTTATCGATGTACTCTTTGTTGATGGCATGATGCACCCGGTGGTGTGATGGTGTAACCAATATCTTTTCTAAAAACCCCATCCGGTTAATGTGTTGTGTATGATACCAAAACTGAGCAAACAAATGTATAGGCGCAACAGTAGCAATTATTATACTCGGCACTCCTAACAATGCAGCGGGTATTAACAGAAATGCAAATAATCTTACAAAAGTAGAAACGCTTTGGCGCAACGCACAGGCCAGATTAAATTCTTCACTACTATGATGAACTATATGACTATTCCAGAAAAAATTAATTGTATGATCAATCCGATGTACCCAATAACCTGCAAAATCCAACACAATAAAAGCAATTACAATTGTAAGCAGGCCTGACTGTAAATGAATAATGGCAATACGTGTTACCAGCCATTCGTAACTTAAAATGGCAACACTTAAACCCAATACATCTTTGGTAACATTGGTAACACCAGAACTTAAACTGGCGATCATGTCCATATTAGGAACGGTATCCTTTCCTTTGTACCAGCCGTACCATTTTTCCAGTAATACCAGCGCTAAAAAAGCGGGCATCGCAAAAAGCAGAATTTTTCCGTACTGTTCCATATAGCTAAGAAACTTTAATTAAGTTGCAGTACAAATTTAATAAACTGGTTTGAAACAAATATTTAATTGTATAACCGCTTACAACTGCTGCCATCCTTTTTTTTAGATTTCAGGTGTTGTAAAAAAACTATTTTATCTTGTCATCGTACCGAAAGTAAATAGAGAATATTGTTGCAAATTTTAATAATTGAGGTAAAGTTCAGGTTAAATGTATCTCGTAAAAAATAAAATAACAAGCATGAAAAAAATATGTTTATTCATTGCAATTCTTTTTCAATCTACTATTGTTCTTTCTCAATCAGGTCTGGAAAAAATTGAATTTGTCAATTTTTCTAAAGTAAATATTACTGATGACTTTTGGAAGCCAAAGATTGATAAAGTGGCAACCGTTACCATTCCTGTTTGCATTGATCAGACAGAAGTAAAAACACCCCGAATAAAAAACTTCGAAAAGGTAGCAAGAAAAAAAGGAGAGAAACACGAAGGTATTTTTTATGATGACAGTGATGTATTTAAAGCGTTGGAAGCGATGGCTTATTCTTTAAAAACACATCCCAATCCAGGTGTGGAAGCAAAAGCAGATGAATGGATTGATAAAATTGCAGCAGCCCAACAGCCCGACGGCTACCTGAATACTTTTTATACTTTGAATGAACCACAAAACCGCTATACTGATATGAGCATGCATGAAGATTACAATGCAGGTCATATGATTGAAGCAGCTGTGGCTTATTACAACGCGACAGGGAAAAGGAAATTTTTAGAAGTGGTTATTAAATGGGCCAATCATTTTGATGCTTTATTTGGCCCCAATAAAAAACATTGGGTAACAGGGCATGAAGAACTGGAACTGGCACTTGTAAAATTGTTCAAAATAACCAATGATGAAAAGTATTTAAAATTGTCAAACTGGTTATTGGAAGAAAGGGGACATGGTTACGCAAAGGGCTATACATGGACAGATTGGAAAGATACCGGGTATGCGCAGGATCTGAAGCCATTGATTGATCAGACGGAAATTACGGGGCATGCTGTAAGGGCGATGTATTTATATTCTGGCGCAGCGGATGTTGCTGCGCTTACCGGCAATATGGCTTACCTGAAGGCAATGAAAAAAGTTTGGGAAGATGTTGTATTTAGAAATATGTATATCACCGGTGGCATTGGCAGCAGCGGCGGTAACGAAGGGTTTAGCAATGATTACGATTTGCCGAATGAAAATGCGTATTGCGAAACCTGTGCAAGTGTCGGTATGGTTTTCTGGAACCAGCGTATGAATGCATTAACAGGAGAAAGTATGTACATGGATGTGCTTGAAAAAAGTTTATACAACGGAGCGCTCGACGGGTTATCATTGGAAGGAGATCATTTTTTTTACGGTAACCCGCTGGCATCTTATGGAAAAAATAACCGGAGAGAATGGTTTGGTACCGCCTGTTGCCCGGCCAACATTGCAAGATTGGTGGCATCATTGGGTAACTATATTTATGCGCAAAACAAGGATGGAGTTTGGATAAATTTATTTGTTGGCAGTAATACAACCGTTGCTTTACCAAAAGGAAATATTGATATAAAAATGGAAACTAATTATCCATGGAATGGCAATGTAAAACTACAATTGAATACAGCTAAAAAAATAAAGTATGCGCTCCATATCCGTATACCGGGATGGGCAAGAGGTATTCCTGCTCCCGGCGGGTTGTACCATTTTGCAGATACCATGTCCTCCAAATTAACTATAAAATTAAATGGCCTGCCTGCCGTTTATAGAGAAGAAAAAGGATACGCCATTATTGACCGGGAATGGAAAAAAGCAGATGTGGTAGAAGTGGAAATTCCAATGGATATTAAAAAAATTATTTCAAGAGAAGAGTTGAAGCAAGACAATGACAGAATTGCATTGCAACGTGGCCCACTGGTTTATTGCTTTGAAGGTGCCGATAACAACGGCAAAGCATGGAATATAATTTTACCCAACAATGCTTCATTTACAACGGAACCGTTTGCTATAAAAAATGAAAAAGTGTTGGCCCTGGAAGCCACGCTTCCTGTAGTAAATATTAGCCCAGATGGAACTTCTTTATCTACAGATCAACAGAGAGTGAGGGCAATACCTTACTATACCTGGTGCAATCGTGGCAGCAATCCGATGCAGGTTTGGCTGCCCACAAAAATGAAAGATATAAAAATTAATAACTGATAGTCTGTTAAGCAATAACTAAACCCGAAAGGGATCAATGGCAAAAAATAATTCTGAATGAAAAACATAACTATTATCGGGGGCGGCGTTATCGGATTAACAAGTGCTTACTACTTACAAAAAGAAGGTTATGAGGTAACCATAATCGACAAAGGCAATATTACTGATAGCTGTTCTTTTGGCAATATGGGATACATATCTCCCAGCCACTTTGTGCCATTAGCAAGTCCCGGTATTATTTCGCAGGGATTAAAATGGATGCTTAGTTCTACTTCTCCCTTTTACATAAAACCCAGACTGGATATTGATTTGATAAAGTGGGGGTATCATTTCTGGAAAAGCAGTACTGCAGCCACTGTTGAAAAAAATGGACCTCACCTGATTGATATTTTAAAACTAAGCCGTGAATTAATTGATGAATTGCGGGATGATATCGGAGATACTTTTTCGATGGAGGAAAAGGGTTGTTTGATGATGTGCAAGCAACAAAAAACTTTAGACCATGAATTTCATCTTGCAGATCAAGCTGAAAAATTTGGCTTGAAGGTGGAACGCCTGAACAAAGCAGCAGTGCAGCTACTGGAGCCTGGTGTAGAACTTGATGTTGCAGGTGCGGTACTATTTAAAGATGATTGTCATTTGCATCCTGGTAAACTAATGACTGCATTAAAAAGCTATCTGGATAGCAAGGGAGTACAGTTTAAACTTAACACAGCTGTAACAGGTTTTGAAAAATTAAATAATAACATTACTGCAGTTGAAACTGATAAAGGAAAATTTGATTGTGGAGAAGTTGTACTGTCTCCCGGAAGTTGGCTACCTGTTGTTGCAAAAATGATGGGCATTAAAATATTATTACAGGGGGGGAAAGGATACAGTTACACATATCCGGATATGAAAAACAATATTAAATATCCTGCAATATTGGTAGATGGAAGATGCGCCCTTACACCATGGGGAAACCAATTAAGAATTGGAGGTACTATGGAAATAAGCGGCCTTAATAATAAGGTATTAGTAAAACGTATGCGGGGCGTTTATGATTCAGTAACAAATTTTTATCCTGGATTGAAAATTGATTTTCCTGCTGCTGATAAAATATGGAATGGCCTTAGGCCGGTATCGCCTGATGGATTGCCTTACATAGACAGGGCTACTGGTTTTGAGAATGTGATAATAGCGGGAGGCCATGCCATGTTGGGTATATCTGAGGCAACAGGAACGGGCAGATTAGTTACAGATTTAATTCAGCGCAAAACTAGTAAAATAGATATCAGTGCTTTTAAAGCTGATCGTTTTTCCTGATAAAACAAAAAAGGCGATTGACCAATTTTTTAGCATTGATCAATCGCCTTTTTTGCACATCTCATGAGATTGCTACTCTTTTTTAGGAGCTATCACCGGCACCGCTTTTTCCCTGATCAATTTGTTTAATTCCACCACATCAACATCCATTAGTTGTTTTAGTTTTTTAAGCTGAATATCGGCCATCGCACTCAAGTCAGTATAAGCTTGTTTTACCTGCTGGGTTGGGGCATTGTACCCGCTGTTGGCATAATCAAACAAACCGCCTATTTTATCGTTTAAGCGAATGGGATAGTTCAATACATCCTGCCCGCTCTTGGATTTTGTTTGATACAGGGCTTCTTCAATAACCGTTAATTGTTTGTTGATGGTATCACCCTTTTCTTTTATTTCTTTCGGTAAATCTTTTCCCTGGCGCTCTGCAAAGCCATTGATCTGTGTACGCATGTCGCGGATATTCTTAATGGCTTTTTGTATCTCACTAAATTTATCCCTGATGGTGATCAGCGTATTAAACTGGTCTTCATATTCCTGCTGCGTTACTTTGTATGTTGGATTTGCTAAAATAGAAAATGGCTGTATTATAGAATCGCTGCCCACTTTTACTTTTGCAAAATACTGTCCTGGTGCGGCTTTGGGGCCACCAACCGAGCCGTTCCATAAAATCATCCCCTCTATCTTTTCTGCTTCAGGGTAATTCATATTCCAAACAAACTGGTTCATCCCTTTGCTGATTTCAATTTTATCATTTTTCTCTTTAGTATCTGTCGAAAAAGTTTTTATTTCCTTTTTGTTTTTATCAAAAATGGTAATGCTTGCTTTGGTACTGTCAATAATATCTTTTATATAATAATTAATTACAGTGCCATTGGGTGGGTTGGTGCCGGCATTTTTTGTATTGGCATTTACAGAACCGTTGCGGCGGAAGCAATCGTTTACCGGTAGAACATAAAAGTTCTTATTCAGTATTGCTGCATCAAACTGTTGCACTGGTGTAAGGTCATCAATACTCCAAAAGGCACGGCCCTGTGTAGCAATAATAAGATCATTGTTTTTGATGGTTAAATCTGTGATGGGAACGATGGGTAAGTTTAACTGAAAAGGGCGCCAGTTAGCCCCATCGTTGTAACTGATGTACATTCCATATTCTGTACCGGCATACAATAGGCCTGCACGTTTTTTATCAGCACGAATCGTTCTTGCAAAATGCATAGCTGGTATACCATTCGTAATTTCCTTCCATGTTTTACCATAATCCTCCGTCTTAAAAATATAGGGTTTAAAATCATCTAGTTTATATTTTGTGCCTACAATATACACTGCTCCTTTTTTAAACGGGTCGGCATCAATGCAATTCCACATCATCCATTTGCCTGCTGTTGGCGGCGTAACCTCTGACCAGTTTTTGCCTCCATCTTTACTCACATTAACGCGGCCATCATCACTGCCTGTCCACAACAAATCTTTTTCATAAGGACTTTCTATCGCCGTAAAAATGGTACAGTAATATTCTACTGAAGTGTTGTCCTGCGTAATCGGGCCACCACTGCTGCGCTGTTTCGTAGTATCATTGGTGGTAAGGTCAGGGCTGATCATTTCCCATGTCTGCCCTTCGTTTTCTGTTACAAATAAATTTTGCGCACACACATACAACCGTTTAGGATTGTGGGGTGAAAAGAAAATTGGGAAGTTCCATTGAAAGCGGTATTTCATTGTAATAACACCAGCACCCATTGGGTTATCAGGGTATACACTAATGGCCCTGTTCTCGCCGGTTTTATGATCATAGCGGCTCAGGTATCCGTCATAGTTACCACCATAAACAATATCAGGATTGAGTGGATCGGCCACAACGTAACCGCTTTCCGCACCTGCTGTCGGGCTCCAGTCGGCGGTAGTAATCTGATCTCCATCACCGGCACTTAATATTCTAATTGTACTATTGTCCTGCTGTGCGCCCAGTATGCGATACGGAAAATGATTGTCTGTTGAAACCCTATAGATCTGTGCTGTTGGCTGGTTTTCATAAGTGCTCCAGTTGGTGCCGGCATCAAAACTTATTTGTGCTCCTCCATCATCTGCCACAATCATCCTGTTGGCATCTTCCGGATCAATCCAAAGATCATGATGATCTCCATGTGGTGTGTTGATCGGTTTAAAAGTTTTACCGGCATCCGTGCTGCGGTACATGCCCACATTCAATGCATACACGATATTTTCATTTTTTGTATCTGCAAAAATTTTGCTGAAGTACCATGCCCGCTGGCAGATATTGGCATCATCCGTTTGTTTTTCCCAGGTGTTACCACCATCATCACTGCGGTACAATCCCCGGCTTTTACATTCTATTAAAGCATAGACTCTTTCAGGGTTTACAGCACTTACAGTAATACCAATATTGCCAATGATTTCTTTTTTAGGCATTCCTTTTTTATCCATCAGATTGGTCCATGTTTCACCGCCATCGGTGCTCTTCCACAAAGCACTTCCGGGGCCGCCACTTTCCAGGCTGTAAGGAGTACGGCGAATGT
>JAYWAU010000261.1:0-4508 GCA_043782265.1 Ferruginibacter sp.
TGTCTTTAAATATTCTGTTACGAATTAACTCCGCATATAAACCTCCATCATACGCATGATTGATTTCTTCTGTCATCAGGCCATACAACATGGGACTTACATTGGCGCCGGGCTTTGTAAAGTCTAAATTTAAAGTGGGGGTTTGTGCAATGGCATCCCCAGTAACTAAACAACAAATACTCCAAACAAGGATGCCGGTTTTTAATGTATTTTTCTTCATGCTTCTATTTAATCGTTTAAAAATTTACAATTACAATTTATTGTGTTTCCCTGATATACAGAGATTTTATATCTACAGTGGTGGCGCTGTGATAATGACAAAGTTGAAAACCGATATTGCCGGTAGCAAAGCCAGCGTCATGCACAGTGTCGATTGTCTTTACACCATTCAGCCATCCTTCAATATGATGCCCCTTTGCTTTTATATAATAATGGTTCCAATCATTTTGCTTAACAACTTTTACAGCAAGCGAGTCCGGATATTTCTGTATCATATTGCCTCTGCGTTCTTCCCATAAAGATCCCCAATAACCTTTTCCCATATCAACCTGGTAACCCGGTGCATCATCAAAATTAGTTGGGTTTATACGTATACAAACACCGGAATTGGCGTTGGAATCACCCACCATTTTTATCATCACATTTAATTCAAAATCTCTATATACTTTTTTCGTATAGCTATAATGATGCTCCTTCTCGTTACCCATAGCGCCATGCAATATTTTGTTTTGAAGTTGCCAGTAAGTAGGTTCAAAATTCCAGTCATTCGCCGATGAAAGCAGGTTTACCCAGCCTTTGCCAGCAGGTTCATCATGCACCAGTTGACCCGATGCCGGCAATGTGTTTTTTAGTGTTGTATCCTGCTGCGCAATAATAACATTACTAACAAATACTAAAGCTATTGCAACAACTAATAATTTGCGGGATATAAAAAAATTCATGATGGTAATTATTTAAAAAGAACCTGTGAAAAATTATACAAATTGTTTCTCCATACCGGCCATGTGTGTCCGCCGGGATATTCACTGTATTGGTATTTTACACCCATCTCATCAAACCTGCCGAGCATTATTTTGCAGTTCTTGTAAGCGATATCTTCCGGACCACCCATAGCAATCCAAAAGTTTTTCAAGTTACTGTTGATGGTTGACGAATGCTCTTTCATAAAAGCATACTGTGGATCAGAAAGTGAAGGCTGGTTGGCCCACCAACCTGAACTAAACACACCAAGCCACGAGAAGATAGAAGTGTTTTTTAGACCCGCATACAATGTTTGAAGGCCACCCATTGAAAGTCCTGCTAAAGCCCTGTTGCCTGCATCTGTTTTTGTTCTGAAATTCTTTTCTACAAAAGGCATTAAATTTTGCATCAGCTCGTTTTCAAATGATTTTAGTGCCGGTTCACCAAAGCCTGCAATGCCGCCGCCATTTCCGTAAAAGTTGCCATCCATCATCACTGCCAACATGGGGACTACTTTTTTATCAGCTATCAAATTATCTAGTATCAAATCTGTTTTACCCTGAGTTGCCCATCCCCTCTCATCTTCGCCACCTCCATGTAAAAGATAGAGCACAGGATATTTATCAGCAGTTGCTGAATCATAACCCGGTGGCGTGTAGACATAAAATTGTCTCCATGAAAATGTATTCCTGGAAAAATATCTTTTGATCCTCACATCCCCGTGCGGTACATTTTTTATACTGTAATAACCGCTACCTGCAAAGGGAATTTCAATGCCGCTTGCCATGCGGCCCATGCCATAAAAAGTTTCACTTGCAGGATCGGCCACTGCTACTCCATCTATCAGCAATGAATAATAATGAAACCCTTCGCTGATTGAATCTGTTGTAACGGTCCATACACCGGCAGTATCTTTTACGAGGTCGTATTTTTTAGCTAAGTCGATTTGTACTTTTTTTGCATCAGGGGCTTTGATGTTGAATAGTACCCGGCTGTCAGACGTGACTTGCGGATACTTTGCATTGCGGATATTCGTTGCCGGTGGTGCACCAGCAACCGGGTATTTTGAAAAAGAAGATGGATCAACTGGTTTAAAAATCAGTTGTGAGAACATGAACAGACCATTCTTCCAAACTTTAAAATCATGCACACCGGGTTCTATAAAATAGATATGCGGCACATTGTTTTGCTGCAGATAATCATGTGTTCTTTTGCTGAATGAAATCAACCCATCACTGGCACCACAAGAAATAAAGAGCAATTTAATTTTTTGTTTGGCAGCTTCGGGATCGGGTATCAACTCCTTAGGCAGCTTTGTATTAGGTGCGGAGGAGATGCCGCCGATCCATGCAAATTTATCCAGGTTGCCCAGACCAAAATTGAGTGATTGACCGCCACCCATTGATAGCCCTGCAATGGCTCTGTGCTCCCTGTCTGCCAACACCGGATACTTTTTTTCTATGAACGGAATCAGATCATTCAGCAAATCTTTTTCGAATGTTGCGAAGGCTTGAACTTTAGCACTGTCAAAAATGTTTCCTACAGCACGGTCATCTTTCATGGCACGGCCATTGGGCATTACCACAATCATAGGTTCAATTTTTCCACCAGCATAAAGGTTGTCTAATATAACCTGCGGTGTTCCCCCGTTCAGCCATTCCTTTTCATCTCCTCCTATGCCATGGAGCAAATACAGTACAGGATATTTTTTCTTTTTTGTATAACCCGGCGGCGTATAGATCAATGCCCGCCTTTTACTGCCAACCGTTTTTGAATTATAAGAAATCGTATCAATGTTTCCATGTGCAATGCTATCACGTATCACATCAAAGCCGGATGTTGCAGGCTGAATTGCATCCTGTGCATAAACGGCTACATTAAAAAGGAAAGCACCTGCAACCGAAACAATTATTTTTTTCATATTTGGCGTTGTTTTTATTGGCAATCGTTGTTTTTATTTGAATAAGTGTTAATGCCTTTACGGCTTTATAATCTGGTATTTTCCGCTAAGGTGCATCAGTCCGAACAAATGCACAAGGCCATCATAATAAGGATCGAAATAACCATCTTCATATGGCTCCAGTCTGGCGTTCCATACTGCCTTTACAAAATCTGTACTACCTTTTTCATTGCTGATCATCGATGTTGTCGCGGCGGTAGAAACAAGGCCAATTGAATGCCTTAATTTTTTTACAGGGCCAGCCTGCGTCTGTAGCCAGCTTCTTTAAAAAGATTACGGTATTTACCACTTGCAAACAATAATGCATTTTTAGCGGTATTTTTTTTGTTTGAGCAATCAGCAATGAAGGAGTCAAAAAATATAGCACAATAAGCAATGGCAGCCATGCGTATTTTTTACGCAGCACTAATTTTATCAACAGCATTTTCATTTTATATTATGGCATTTAGAGTTTATACTTATTACTGAAAAATCAAACCTGCATACTGCTGCAAGTCTTCCTCATATAAGCCATTCATGCGCCGTATGCGTAGATTCGTACTATGCATGTTTGATCCCTGCTCATCTGGCAAAGCTCAAATTTATTACAACCGACACTAATAGTAATAATTATTTAAAAAGCAGCGGTGCCAGCTCATGCAAACTGCGGCGCCAGGTTAAAAATTCGTGTGCAGTATTCTCTGAAATATAGGACACTGCATTGATGCCTGCTTCTTTCAGTGCGGTTGCCGAATTTTTAACAGCATCGGGTCTTTCCTTACTGCCGCAGCTAAGGAAAATCAATTTCACTTTCTGCTTGTCTTTAATTTCCGCCGGTGTGTAAGTACCACCACTCAACAAAGCATAGTATCCAAAAACATCCTGTTTATTCAATGTGATGGCATGTGTTTCCATGCCTCCCATAGAAAGTCCGCCCATGGCACGGTGCGATGATTTGGCTATGGTGCGGAAGGCGGCATCTGTAGAGGGAATCAGTTCGTCAACCAGTACTGTTTGAAATGGTATAATACTGAACTCATTCATATGGCCCCATTTTACTTCGTTGGTCATTCCATAAGTCATTACAATAATGAATGGTTTTGTTTTGCCTTCAGCTATCAGGTTATCCATAATTAAATTGGCATGGCCCTGGTTGCTCCAGGCGGTTTCATCTTCGCCCAAGCCATGCTGCAGGTACAGCACCGCATATTGAGTTGATTTATCTTTTTCATATCCTGGCGGTGTGTACACAAAAGCCCCGGTGTGATGTGCCGGTACTTTTAGATGGGAAAAGAACATGCTGCTCGTCTGTTACATTTACCGCAACTACATGAGCCTTGTCCCCATATTTATCAAACTCAGCATGCAGGTTATCTTCATTCATATCAAAAAGAATTACCTGTGCATCCACGGCCAATAACTTGTGGGCAATTGACAACCCAATACCTGAAGCAGCACCAGTAATAATTGCCACCTGGTTAGTAAAACTATTCATGCAATTTTTCTTTATAAATTTAAAAAAATATACACTTTCCAAAGTACATAAACCGAGCATAAGAAATATCAATGTAAATTTTTTCCTACATACCGAATAAATTCCTTTTTTAGT
>JAYWAU010000262.1:0-4502 GCA_043782265.1 Ferruginibacter sp.
GGCGTTTCTGTTTCCCCCGATTCAAATACAGGAATAATTTCCATATAAATAAATTTATCGCAGGCTACTATAAATGGGTTAGGTGTTTTCTTTTGCCCTATGCCAAATACTTTCATGCCGGCTTCTCTAAGCCTGGTTGCAAGTCTTGTAAAATCACTATCGCTCGATATAATACAAAACCCATCCACTTTACCCGAATATAGAATATCCATTGCATCAATAATCAGTGCACTATCACTACTGTTTTTTCCGCTGGTATAACTGTACTGCTGAATGGGTGTAATAGCATTTTCCAGTAAAACATTTTTCCAGCCCGAAACGGTGGGTTTTGTCCAGTCGCCATAAATTCTCTTAAAAGTCGGGGTGCCATATTTTGCAATCTCTTCCATTACACCTTTAACATTGCTGTAAGGCACGTTGTCTGCATCAATAAGCACAGCCAGTCGTATATCTTTTTGAAAATCCATAACACAATGTACTTCTTTTTTATAATTTTATTTCCGCATAGCTGGTGAAGTAATAATACCGGCAATTGTTTTTCATAGCAACATCCTTGTGTCACAATCCGTTCATCCGCAGTGCTGCTATTTAGCTTTTATCAAAGCGTAGTATCAAGTAATAAAATCCAACCCATCAAGCCATTTGTATTGTCTATTTTTGCAATAATTATGAATGTCTTCACCACAGCCAACAGAATAATAGTTACCTGCAGCAACCGTCTTTCATCTTTCCTGCAACAGGAAGTGGTAGAACTCGGCTTTACACCAGTTCGTATTTTTAAAACAGGGATAGAATTAAAAGGTAACCTGGCAGATTGTATCAAATTAAATTTAAACCTGCGTTGTGCCAGCCAGGTGTTATTTTCTGTAAAAGAATTTACAGCTCACAATGCAGAAGACTTGTATAAAACATTACTTGATTTTGAGTGGGAAAATATTATTGCGAGTGATGGGTATTTTTCAATTAGCAGTAATGTAGATAATGATACCATCAATAATTCTTTATATGCCAATGTAAAAGTAAAAGATGCCATTGTTGATCGGTTTAGAAACAGAACCGGGGAGCGCCCCAATTCAGGGCCTGAGCTGGATAAAACAGTCATTCATTTATATTGGAAAGAATCCCTTGCAGAAATATTTATAGATACTTCGGGCGAAACCTTGTCTAAACATGGGTATAGAAAAATTCCAGGTAAAGCGCCCATGCTGGAAGCCCTTGCTGCGGCTACTTTGCTTGCAACTAAATGGGATAGAAAATCACCCTTCATTAATCCTATGTGCGGCTCCTCTACATTGGCCATTGAAGCGGCTTTATTAGCAACCAATCGCAGGCCGGGTTTATACCGCACCAATTATGCTTTTATGCATGTTGTGGGTTTCAACAACGAAATGTATCAGCAGCAACGTAAACGGTTAGACGAAGTAATCCAAGAAGTCCCGGGTTTAATAATCATTGCAACAGATATAAGTGAGGATGCTATCAATATCTCAAAAATTAATGCAGGCGCAGCAGGTGTCGCTGATTTAATAGAGTTTGCCACCGGCGATTTTGAAACTACCCGTATTCCAGAGGATCGAAGCGGAGTAATTTATTTTAATCCTGAATATGGAGATCGGTTGGGAGTGGCCGCAGCTCTTGAAATTACCTATGGCCGTATTGGTGACTTTTTAAAGAAAAAATGCAAAGATTACTTTGGCTATATCTTTACGGGTAATTTAGAACTTGCAAAAAAGATAGGCCTTAAACCAAGTCGCCGCATAGAATTTTATACAAGTAAAATCGATTGCCGTTTGTTTGAGTATGAATTGTATGCCGGTACTAAAAGAAATGCCTTGTCTACAATCACTAATATGATTTCTTGACTTTATTTATTATAGAAATTTAATTTTATAATCGTAATAGCCTTATTTAAGTTTCCTAAGAAAGTCGAGGCTGAGTGGTATCTGTTCTACAGCTACCGGAGATTCATCTTCTATAAAATAATATTTTACGCCAATTTTTTTTGCTTCTTTCATGATAGCCGCAATTCCTACATCGCCCTGTCCCAAAACTACATTAGTTTCATCTGGTGCACGGCCATCCTGGTTTCCAGGTGTTCCGGGTCTCCTGTCTTTTAAGTGTAACATCAAAAATCTGGTTGGATATTTTTTAAGTAAAGCCACAGGATCCTGCCCCGGATGCTTTACCCAAAATACATCCATTTCAAAATTAACATACTTAGAGTCGGTATTTTTTACCAGGTAATCGAACAGGGTGCCATTTTCATACGGGCGAAACTCATATCCATGCGGATGGTAACAGAATTTCAATCCATGCTCTAGCATCAGTTTTCCTGCTTTGCTGAAAACTACAATTGCTTTATTAATTTCATTGATAGTAAATACACTTTCTTTGTGAGGTACCCACGCACACATGATAAATTTAGCGCCTAATTCTTTTGCGTTATCTATAACGGCCTGTGGGTTATTTTCCAATTCCTCAAAACCGGCACCATAACTCACCATCTCCAGGTTGTTATTTTGGAGTAATTTTTTATATTCATCCAAAGGTAGTCCATAGGTACCGCCACCTTCAATTAGCTTTATCTTCCATTCTTTTATTTTAGCAAGCGTGCGGGGAACATCAACTTTAAATTCGTTTCGAAGACTGTATAACTGCAACCCAATTTCTTGCGCAAACAAGTTGTTAAACGATATCAATAGTGCAATACAAATAAAAAATAGCCGGTTAAAGATCGATTGCTGTTTCATAAAAATTAGTGTTATTTAATTGGATTGTCTATTAAAAAGTAACAGTTTTTGGCTACTTATTTAGATGCAGCCTGCGTATCATACCCCCATTTAACCAAAGTTGCACCCCAGGTAAATCCACCACCAAAAGCAGCAAGTACAATATTATCACCTTTATGCAATTGACTTTCCCATTCCCACAAACACAATGGAATAGTGCCGGCAGTGGTATTGCCAAAACGTTGAATATTTATCATCACTTTTTCGGCGGGTAAACCCATCCGATTGGCTGTAGCATCAATGATTCTTTTGTTAGCCTGGTGTGGAACAAGCCATGCAATATCGTCTCCGGTTAAATGATTACGTTGTAACAAATCGTAGGCGGCATCAGCCATGCCTTTTACAGCAGCTTTAAAAACAGGCTGTCCTTCCTGGAAAATAAAATGTTCTTTTGCCTGTACAGTTTCTACAGAAGCTGGTTTTAAAGAGCCACCTGCTTTCATGTGTAAATAGTTTTTTCCAGAGCCATCGCTCTTTAATAAACTATCCATTACCCCAACTCCTTCTGTCGATGGTTCCAGTAAAACTGCTCCTGCACCATCCCCAAAAATAATGCAGGTAGTGCGGTCAGTATAATCAACAATGGCACTCATTTTATCAGCTCCTGCAATAATTATCTTTTTATAACGACCACTTTCAATTAAAGCGGCACCGGTGGTTAATGCAAACAAAAAGCCAGAGCAGGCTGCACTTAAATCAAATCCCCAGGCATTTACTGCCCCAATTTTATCGCAAACAATATTGGCTGTTGAAGGAAAAACCATATCGGGTGTAACGGTGGCACATATCATGCAATCTATTTCTGTTGGATCAATACCTCTTTTTTTACATATTTCCAACACGGCAGGCACTACCATATCAGACGTTGCCAATCCTTCTCCTTTCAAAATTCTTCTTTCTTCAACACCAGTTCTTGATTTTATCCATTCATCGTTGGTGTCAATCATGGTTTCCAGTATAGCATTGGTTAATCTGTACTCAGGTACATATCCGCCAACGGAGGTAATTGCTGCTGTAACTTTTTGCATATTGTATAAAAGATTTATTTTTTTACTCGATTTGGTTATTTTGGTGAGGTGCGCAAAAATACATTAAAAATTGGTAGTAGAGATTTGCTGCCCAACGCATTGGTTCCTATTTTAAGATGCGATTAATTTAAAATGCGCAGTATTCCATCATGAAATATCTGTATTTTTGTTGCAGACTTAAAGAGTTTTATGTACGCATATTTGGAAGGAAAATTTACGTTGAAAAATCCGGCACAGGTTTATGTGGACATACATGGCGTAGGGTATGAGTTGAACATTAGCCTTAATACCTATGCGCATATTCAAAATCTGGAGCTGGGTAAATTATATACTTACCTGCAAATAAAAGAAGATGGGCATACACTATATGGTTTTTTTGATAAGGGGGAAAAGGAAATGTTTATACAGCTTATTAGTGTATCAGGCGTAGGTGCAGCAACTGCAAGGATGATGTTGTCTCATCTTAAACCAGATGAAGTAAGTAAAGCAATTGTTCAAAATAATGTTAAGTTGCTGGAAAGTGTAAAAGGGATTGGCAAAAAAACAGCAGAAAGATTGGTATTGGAATTAAGGGACAAAGTAAATAAAGCTGCCAATGACCTTACAATACCAGCTACAGCAGGCAATAGATTACAGCAGGATGCGTTAAATGCATTGGTTTCACTCGGGATTTCACGTCCACAGG
>JAYWAU010000263.1:0-4500 GCA_043782265.1 Ferruginibacter sp.
CAACAATGCCGGTTGGCAAATGATCAGCGAATATACAGTTGCATGGATAGCTGCTGAAAGTAAACATGGTTGGGAACTTGCATTGGAATGGATTGAATCAAAAAATATGCAGGTAGCTTCTTCAGGTTGGGCAACTTTGGCTAACCTCGTAGCTATACAACCTGATGAAATGCTGGACATAAAAAAACTGGAAGCGTTAATGAAAGTTGTTGCAAAAAAAATTCACACTTCCACCAACAGGGTAAAATATACCATGAATGGTTTTATCATTTCTACAGGCAGTTATGTTGCCGCCCTTAGTGATACTGCTAAAAAAATTGCCAAAGAAATAGGTGTGGTAACGGTTAATGTAGGTGACACTGACTGTAAAGTTCCTGATGCAACTGCATACATCAACAAAGTAATTGCAATGGGTAAATTGGGTAAAAAAAAGAAAGAGGCACGGTGTTGATTATACCGGACACTTTTCATGATAGTTAATTAACTCAATCGGCGTTTTTTCAAACTGGTAGCCTGCATATTTGGTTACAATTTCATCCAACACCGCATCAATTTCTTCAACTGTTTTTAATGTTACCAACTGATAACGGTATTCTTTTATACCTGGTAAGCCTTTTAAATAATTGGCATAATGGCGGCGCATTTCAAAAATACCCACCACCGGCCCTTTCCATTCAAACGATTTATGCAAATGCTTTTTACAAACTGCCACCCTGTCTTCAATAGTAGGTGATGGCAAATGTTCTCCTGTTTGCAGGAAGTGTTTTATTTCTTCAAATATCCAGGGATAACCAATAGCGGCTCTGCCAATCATTATGCCATCTACACCATATTTATTTTTATATTCCAACGCTTTCTGCGGACTGTCAATATCTCCATTACCAAAAATGGGAATGTTAATACGGGAGTTATTTTTTACTTTACCAATCAGTTCCCAATCGGCATGTCCCTTGTACATTTGTGTTCTGGTGCGGCCGTGTATGGCAAGTGCTTTAATGCCCACGTCTTGCAACCTTTCTGCAACTTCTTCAATATTCCTGTGCTCCTCATCCCAGCCTAATCTTGTTTTAACTGTAACAGGCAATGAAGTTGATCTTACAACAGCAGCAGTTAACCTTACCATCAGATCAATATCTTTAAGCACGCCGGCACCGGCTCCTTTCATCGCTACTTTTTTTACAGGGCAACCAAAGTTTATATCCAGCAAATCTGGATTGGTAACATCTACAATTTTTGCTGCCAAAGAAAGACTCTCTTCATCACCACCAAAAATCTGTATCCCCACCGGCTTTTCGTAATCAAATATGTCTAATTTCTGACGGCTTTTTATGGCGTCCCTTATCAAACCTTCTGAAGAAATAAATTCGGTGTACATCAAATCAGCCCCCTTGTCTTTACATACAGCTCTAAATGGTGGATCGCTTACATCTTCCATGGGTGCAAGTAATAAAGGGAAATCTGGAAGTTGTATGTTACCGATTGATGGCATAAAGTCTATTTGGTGTTTATTGTTTTTAGGCTGTAAATTTACGCACTTATAAGCAATCATTATGGCCCATTATGCAACTAAACGATTTAATTACTGGGGACAGCTAGGTGTTTTAACCGCTTTCTTAGGGGCTGGCCTTATTGTTGGTGGTCTTGCAAGCCTGTTACCATTATTAGGAAAATTAAATCTGAAAGATTTATCAGGAGGCTCTGCTACCGGAATAATGGATAAATTATTAGTGCCGGAAAATGCGACGGCGTTGAGATGGATGCAATTTATTTCTACTCTATTTTTGTTTTTTTTACCCCCGCTTTTTTATGCGTTGATATGCCATAAAAAACCATTTGTGCATCTTGGTTTTAATTATACCGTTAATATTAAACAGATTTTTATAATAGTATTAATAATGTTTGCCTGCCTGCCAATTGTAGGTGCTTTACAAGAGTTAACAACCATGCTGCCCTGGAGTAAGGCAACACTTCTACAGTTTAAAGCTGCTGAGGAAGCCTACGATAAACAGGTAATGATTATTGCAAGAATGGATAATTTTTTAGACTATCTCATTTCAATAATCATGATTGCATTTTTACCTGCGGTATTTGAGGAGACCTTGTTTAGAGGTGGGCTGCAAAATTTACTGAGCCGTTGGTTTAAGTTGCCCATCGTTGCTATCATTATTACTTCGATTATTTTTAGTGCGGTGCACGGTTCTTACCTTGGTTTTTTAAGCAGGTTTGCGTTAGGCTTTGTACTTGGATGGGTTTATTATCGCACAGGAAACATTTGGTTAAACATCATTGGTCATTTTGTAAATAATGCTTTCGCCATTACGGTTTTATACATTTCAACCAAGCCGGGAGGAAAACCAGACCCTTCAAAAATGGATGACCATTTTCCGCTGTGGATTGGATTGATAGGACTTGCTGCCGTGTATGGATTGTTTTTATTTTTTGAGAAAATAAATAAAGATAAAATGGACAGGCCCGGCGAAGAAGTACTGATTCCAGATTACAACAATACGAATAACCCTTTTTTAGCCGATACGGAAACGATTGGCCACACAGATCAATCTTAATTTGAATGGCTATAAATGTAGAAACGCTAAAAACACGTTCTTTAACAGCAATAGTTTTTGTGGCAGTAATGTTGGCTGGATTATTATGGAACCAATGGAGTTTTATCGCTCTTTTTACCATTGTGCATTTTGGATGCTGGTATGAGTTTGTAAAATTGATGAAGAAGATTTATGGTGAGCAGTATTTAAAATATTGTTTGTTTGGGTTGATTTATATCACCATGCCCGTTATAATGTTGTTTAATCTATCTCTTGAATATCAAATACGAACAGCAGGGCCACCACCATTTGAAACATTTACTTATACCTTCATTATCCCTTGTGGTATTATTTTCTCCATCTGGATAAATGATACAATGGCTTATATAGTTGGCTCTTTAATAGGTAAAACCCCTTTCTCAAAAATATCCCCTAAAAAAACCTGGGAAGGAACCGCAGGTGGGGCTGTCCTTTGCGTTGCTGTTATTGGTTTATTAGCCTACTTTATTCCCATAGCAAAACAAATTGCAATACAGCATTGGATTGCTATCGCTGCTATCTGCGCCATTTTCGGCACTATCGGTGATTTATTGGAAAGTAAAATAAAACGCATGGCCAATGTAAAAGACAGTGGCTCCATCATGCCGGGTCATGGTGGTTTTTTAGACCGGTTTGATTCTTTGCTAGTGGCCGTACCGTTTGTTTGGCTGTATGTAAAATTATTTATCTAACCGCTGCTCTGCCTGTTTGAAATCATTTCACAATAAAACATTCTTACTCAAAACTAAAAAATTTGTGTTTCTGCAACGTACATTTGCCGTTCAACTCTAACGCATGACCATACACAGAGAAGGATATAAATCAATTGCCATCGGTACACTGATATTTGGTGCAATTAATTTGATCTACTTTTATTTTTTTAGTTTCAGCAACGCCTGGTTAGGATGGGTGATTTTTTTCGCCACTTTATTTTTATTGCTTTTCCTGATCTCTTTCTTCCGCATACCAAATCGAAAATTAACTATTAACGAAAACGTAATTGTTGCTCCGGCAGATGGTAAAGTGGTAGTAATTGAAGAAACGGTTGATCCTGAATATTTTAAAGACAAGCGTTTACAGGTATCCATTTTTATGAGTCCCGCCAATGTGCATGTAAACAGAAATCCAATTAGTGGAACCGTGGTGTACAATCAATATCATAAAGGAAAATATCTGGTGGCCTGGCATCCAAAATCATCTACTGATAATGAACGGCATTCTGTAGTGTTACGAAAAGGCGATACCGAAATACTGGTAAAACAAATTGCAGGAGCATTGGCCAAACGCATTGTAAACTATTTACAGGTTGGCCAAAAGGTTAACCAAACGCAGGAATTTGGTTTTATTAAATTTGGAAGCCGGGTCGATCTGTTATTGCCTGTGGGTACTAAAGTAAATGTGGAGTTAAATCAGGCAGTAAAAGGTGGTGTTACTATCATAGCGACCTTGTAGGCAATCAATAAATTTAACAGTCATAGTTTGGCAAAAAATAATATTGTAGTTACATTTACGTGCATTTTAAAAAATAACATTTAGCATATGAAAAAAGTATTTCTATTAGCCACAGCATTTGTACTGGTATCAGGTGTTACTTTCGCTGATAACGGAAAAAAGAAAAAATGCACCAAGTCCTGCTGTTCTAAGTCAGGTAAGTCTTGTGGCACAACCAAAACTACTAGCACCAACTAATTGGTATTTTACCAACAAAAAAGCCGCTTCAAATTGCACTGCCCCCAAAAAGTTAGACACTAAATGGGGGCATTTTTATGTTTAAAAGAAACAAGTATGATTATGCATTTCGGCTTCGCTGTGTAGAAGCCACTTTAAGAGGGAAAGATTCCATTAAAGGTATTGCTAAGAAAAATGGATTTGATGAATCAAACCTTCGTCTCTGGATATTTTTTTATGAGCACTATGG
>JAYWAU010000264.1:0-4495 GCA_043782265.1 Ferruginibacter sp.
ATTGTTGCTAATGGACATACCGACGCAATGATGTTACCGGTAATACATTACAAGGAAAAAACGATCGTATACATGGCTGACCTGTTACCTTCTGTTGGCCATATACCCTTACCTTACGTAATGGGATACGATATGTTTCCCTTAACTACATTGAATGAAAAGAAGATTTTCTTAACAGAAGCAACACAAAATAATTACATCTTATTTTTTGAACATGATCCCGTTAATGAATGCTGCACGCTTCAACAAACCGAAAAAGGCATAAGGGTAAAAGATGTTTTTAAATTAAGTGAAATTTTATAACCTACTGCGATACTAATGCCGATTGAACTTTTACGTGAGTAATAGTAACAGAAAGCTCACAGGTTAGGGCTTTTGTACAGATTTGTTTCGGGAATACCGGCATAAATATAAAAACAGTGAATAGCCCGATCCCCCTCAACGAACACTCCGTAAAAAATTAAAATTATTACAACCCTTTTACGCTTAACAAAGAGGTTAAGGGATACCGAAGATTTTTGTAGCCGTACATATCCACTTTGATTGTACCCACGCTCACGGGGCTTTCTGCCCTTAATAATAAATGGTTGGGGTCATCACTTACCCAGGCTGTCATTTTTTCCCCACCTTCAAAAATGGTTCCTTTTACAAGTAATGGCTTAAATTTTATAGCCCTGAATTTACCATACTGGGTTTTTACTATTTCTTTACCCATGTACCGCAGGTATAAATGATATACTTCGTCATCTAAAAACATATCAAAAGGAATTTTATCTCCAGGCTTGTATTTATCAAAATTAATATTACGAGCATAATAGATGGAGCTTATTACATCCTGTATACATTTACTGGTTTTAAATACTCCGTTGGTAGAAACCGCTGTACCCGTACCCTGGTTAAATGTAACGTTATTATAAATTTTATGTCCGCCTTCATCTACATTGCGAATAAATTTTATTGGCAGCATAGTAGCTGTATCAATGTAGGTTTCATAGCGGTCTCTTACCTTAAAAAAATTGTCAAAGAATGAATAGTTTTTACCCTCCCCTACACAATGGTATGCTGTTTTACCATTAAATCTTTCAAGTGATGTGGTAAAAGTTGCTTCCCCGGCACCTACATAAACGCCCATTGCATTATAAAAAACCTTCATGGTAATACTTTCACCTGCTAAAAATGCAGTGTTCTTAATACCACAAAACTCACCATTCGGTTCCTCTTGTGAAAAGGCTGAAAGTATAATCAATAAAAAAACTGCCTTTATAATTCCTTTCATTTTTCTTTTACAATTTTAATACTCAAAATTAATAAACTCCCTATTACTGCTGGTATCACCAGGTTAATAAGCCAAATACCTAACCCTGCAGCACCTACGCCCAATTCGTTTGGTGTATACAATTTTAATATTGCCCAGCTGGCGCTAACTCTTACGGGTATTTCTATAAAACCAAAAGTTGGTGCCACTGCCATCACTAAATAAAAAATAGTCATGAGGCAAAAACACAACCAGCTTGCTATTTGCACATCCATCACTTGTAAAAGCAGCACATATTGCAAAACAAATACCAGATAACGCACAAAGGATAAAGATAATATTTGCACCAACTGTAAATTGTTAAACTCATCTAATACGCTGATGTGTTTTACTACTTTCTGCAAGGCTGGTACTTTTTCCATCATTCTAACGAGCCAGCATAAGCGCAAATAAAATAACAACAGTATTAATGTTAAACCAACACAAAGAGACATTAATACTGTTTCCCAAAATTGCGGTAAAACACTAACTATAGAATGATCAAATTGTGAAAAGTATCTTAAAAAAAACAATCCGAAGCAGCCCATTAGCATCGTAACAAGCAACTGGCTAATACTTCCCACCACTGCCAAAGAGATTGCTTTTATACGATTGCCATCTTCAATATAAAAAACACGGCCTCCATATTCGCCTACCCTGTTTGGTGTAAGCATTGTTACACTGCACCCCGCAAATACCGATTTAAGAGACCTTAAAAAAGAAAACTTTTGCAAGTGCTTTACCAGCAATTGCCATTTCGCTGCTTCAATACCCCAGTTTACCAACATAAAACAAAGTACCAGCCACAATTTCCAACTTGTGTAGCTATGTTTTATCTGTTGCCATTGAATACCCACATTAGGTTTATCATTTACCTGCCTGTATAAACTCCAGGATAAAATAATAAACAGCAGCGGACCCAAAAAGTAGTTAATTAATATTTTACTATTTTTATTCAATCGGTTTTATTTTTTCTGCATCTTTTATGCAGGCAAAGGGTAGCTTATGATTCCTTACTTTTGTTACAAACCTTAAACTTCTTTAGTGAAGTTTTACAATACAAGTATAGTTGAAATATCCAGTTAATCCATCAAACGTAAAACAAGAAACTGCATTGCAAAAAAAGTCAACAATTATTTTAGGTATAGATCCTGGTACTGTAGTGATGGGTTATGGATTGATACATGTAACCGGTACAACGCTAAAGCTAGTGGAAATGGATGTTTTAAAGCCCGGTAAAGTTGATGACCCTTATAAAAAACTACAATTAATTTACAACACTGTTAGCGGATTGATTATTAAATACAAACCAGATGTATTTGCCATTGAGGCTCCCTTTTTTGGCAAGAATGTGCAGAGTATGTTGAAGCTGGGCAGGGCTCAGGGGGTTGCTATTGCGGCCGCCATGCGGCATGGGTTGGATGTTACAGAATATGCTCCTAAAAAAATAAAACAATCCATTACCGGGAATGGTAATGCCAGTAAAGAACAGGTATTAAAAATGTTGCAACGGTTATTACACTTTAAAGAAGATCCAGCATATTTTGATGCCTCAGATGCTTTGGCGGTTGCCGTATGTCATTATTTTCAGGAAAACACCGTGCTGGCATCTACAGGAAAAAAAGTAAGTGGCTGGGATGATTTTTTGAAAAAAAATCCCGCCAGGTTAAAAAAATAATTATCCCAGGTTAGCAATAATTTTTTGCTGAATGGTTTTGAATTCTTGGGGGGACATTGTTAGTTTAGCGTGGGAAAAACTAATATCTTTTTCCGAATTTATTGGCATTAAATGCACATGTGCATGAGGAACTTCAAGCCCAATAACACTTATGCCGCACCGGTTGCAATCGAAAGATTTTTCGATGGCTTTGGCGATAGGTTTCGCAAAAACTAATAAGGCATTTAAAT
This sequence comes from Ferruginibacter sp., assembly GCA_043782265.1. GTDB lineage: Bacteria > Bacteroidota > Bacteroidia > Chitinophagales > Chitinophagaceae > Ferruginibacter. The sequence continues at coordinate 3,203 of JAYWAU010000264.1, forward strand.
AATCATCTGGTAAATCAAAAAATTTATCAATTTCAATTTTTGTTGTTATCAATACATGGCCTTTCACTAAAGGAAAAATATCCAGAAAGGCAAAGAATTTTTCATCTTCTGCTATTTTATAACAAGGAATTTCGCCGGCAATTATTTTTGAAAAGATTGTCATATTGAATGGAATTTATATTAAAAATACAAACAAAAAACCCACTCAAAATTGAATGGGTTCCACTAATTAAATTTCATTTTTAAATGGTAATATTCTCTACCTTAAATTTTAATAACCCTACCGGCACAGTTACTTCAGCTACATCGCCAATTGCTTTTCCCAATAACCCCTTTCCTATAGGCGAGGTTACAGAAATTTTTCCCAGTTTCAAATCCGCCTCTTTTTCAGAAACAATCTGGTAAGTAACTTTCTTTTTTGTACCCATATTGGTTACGGTAACTTTTGTTAATATAGATACTTTACTGGTGTCAATATTATTTTCGTCCAAAATACGGGCAGTGGCTATAATGCCTTCCAGGTATTTAATTTTTGCTTCCAGCATACCTTGTGCCTCTTTAGCTGCATCATATTCGGCATTCTCTTTTAAATCGCCCTTTTCTCGGGCTTCGGCAATTGCTTTACTGGCTGCAGGACGCTCTACACTTTTCATATGGTGCAGCTCTTGTTTCATTTGCTCGAAGGTTTCTTGTTTTACATAATTCATTTCGGCCATAACACTTCTTTTTAGAGTAAACAGAAAAAAAATACAACGCCCCGTAATTAACCCAGGCGTTGTATTTTATCTGCAAATATAATCAAATAATTAAATACCCAACTTCTGTAGTATAACTGCACTCATATTATGAAAAGCTTCGTGACTATAGCCTGCAATATGAGGCGTTACAATAACATTTGACTGGGCGCTCAAATAATCCAGTTGTTGCTGTTGAAGCAACGTAAGTGAAGATAATTTTTCATTTTCGAGTACATCAAGGGCTGCACCCGAAATTTTATTTTGTTGCAATGCATTTATTAATGCCGCTGTGTCTGTTACTCCGCCCCTGCAAGCATTAATGAAAAAAGGCTTTTCTTTAAGTGCATTAAAAAAATCTTCGTTGGCCATATATTTTGTTTCTTCTGTTAATGGTACATGAAAACTAATGGCATTGGCATAACGACAAATTTGTTCCATACTGGCTTCTTTTATATAACCTCCTCCAAAACCAAATTTATATTTATCGAAAGCCAAGACTGTAACATCAAATGCTGCCAATAATTTAGCCAAAGCCCCTCCAGTATTACCATAACCA
>JAYWAU010000265.1:0-4485 GCA_043782265.1 Ferruginibacter sp.
CCCTTGGGTTACCCACTTTTGTTTCAAAAAAAATTACCGGATTAACGCTTTCAGTTTCTCTTTAAAAAAGGGATAAGTTAATAAAGAAAGGCCTTTACCGCATAGAATCAGGGACGCAATTTTATTCATTAATTAAATTTATTTAGCCATGTTTACTTTCGATCTCATAGGACTGCTCTTTGTATTAATTGCTTTTCTATCGGAATTTACATTACTGCTATTGCATACCTGCGAGAAAAAATTAAAGAAAGATATGTTTGCTAATTTTACGCTTGGTTTAAGTATTATGGTAGTGGGCTTGTTTGAAAAAGGGCTGGCTTTCGGCCTTTTTTCTTTGGCATATCATTGCGCAGTATTCACGCCTTCGCCTTTTTCTATTTGGTTATGGGTTGCCGGCTTTTTTAGTTGTGAATTTATTTATTATTTATTCCACCTTCTTGGACACAAAATCAGGATATTTTGGGCGGCACATGTAACACATCACTCCTCCAGGTATTTTAATTTTTCAGTTGGCTTACGTAATAATTTTATCTTTCTTTTTTACAGGTTTATTTTTTGGTCTCCATTATGCTTTTTTGGTATTCCACCAGAAATGATTTTATTTTTTGAATCCATAACAGCTATTCAAAATTTTTTGATCCATACCGAAAAAGTTGGCAAGCTGGGTGTATGGGATTGGATTTTCAATACACCTTCCAACCACCGTGTACATCATGCAAGCAACCCTGAATATATTGACAAAAATCTCGGTGGCATTCTTATGCTTTATGATCATCTGTTCGGAACTTATCAAAAGGAAACGGCACCTCCTGTTTATGGAATAACGCATAATATTGATACCAATAATCAATTAGAAATTTTAATACATGAATATGTGCATGTTGTTTCAGAAATTTCAAAAATAAAAACTGTGGCTGCAAAATTCCGATACCTGCTTTCACCTCCGCAATAAAGCCATAAAGTATTTTTTAGCTACATTCCAAATCCAGTATGTTGATCGTTTTATCATAATAGGCCTTTGCCCTTTCGGGGGAACTGCCGACACATACCAACCCTAATTTTCCATACTCAGACAAAGCCCCAACAAGGTGAAACATAACCCCTTCCTGAGCTGCACTATCATACATCAGTTCATGAAAAATAGAAATATCCATCAGGTCATCAGGAGTAAGACCAATATACTTATCACTACTCACATTATCTGATGAAAAATAAAATCTTTTGTTGCCGCCTGCGGTAAAGTATTCGCCCGTATCTGCATTGTAAATGCCATCTGTTAAAAACTGCAGCATTAAAAAAGGATGCGTAGTACCACCTTTGCGCAGGTTAATTTCAATGGCATAATGTTTCCACGAATCATCTGACTGTTTAACAGAAATAAAATCGATAGCAAACCTGCCGAGGGCTCCCCTGCCTGCCAGTGTTTGTGCAATTTTTTTTCCATCTTTAGCCAGTGAAATACTATACGCTTCATCTGCAGGAAAAACAGCTCCTAAAAATATCTGTCCGTCTTCACCACCAAGTAACTGATCGTGTGTGCTAACGATTTCAATTTGGTGCGAAGGACTGATAACACACTGTACCGAAGGCGACATCTTAACATCGCCATCAAGAAACACTTCCACAATACCACCCATTGATTGAAATTTTTCAAAAAATAATTTTTCACTTACCTCCTTCGCTACCATTTTAAGTTGCTGAGATAAACTCTCTTCAATATTTTTTTCGAGAGAGCTATCTAATTCAAGTGTAGGATAGGTATAGATGGCATTACCATCCCCACTAAATCCATCATTCATTTTAATGACAGCTTTTCGCAGCAAAGGGTTTCTTCTTTTAAGGTCAGCCAATGCTTTTACAATATCTTCTATTGTTGTAAGGTCTTCAAATCCATCTGGAAAATTTACCCCGCTATCTCTGAAATTTTTTCTGCTGCCGGATTTTGAACCTTCATAAAATTTATCCGGGTCTGTACCAAACAAAGGAATTCCTAATTGTACTGCCAGTGTTTTCTCAAGGCTGGTAATATTATAGCACGTAAGATGTGCTGAATTGGTATCCGGAATCAATTCTCTTATCCGTTCCATCAGCCTTGGCCTTTCCAATACTTTTTGTGTAAGAGGTTTAACGGAAGCATCATAACAACTAAGCATGGTAAGTCTTTTTCTTGCGTGATGACCCGTAATGCCAGGCAACAGGTGCAGGTAATAATCTACAATGCTGTCTGCTACCGGAACACTGGTTACATAAATAATTTTTGTGGTGGGCATACGCAGCAGCATAAGCAAGCAAAGCATTCTTTCTTCGTAATGCACAGCACCTTTTACTTTGGAGAGTATATCCTGGTCAAGGGAAAGCGAAGGAAGGATAAGGATCGTTCTTGGAGCCAGTTTATCAGGAAATACTTTTTCGTACTGTTCTGTAAAACGTTGCTGAATAGAAAGGAATACTTCCCTTTCTTCTTTAGATCCCTGTAAGGGAAAATGGTAGGTGTTATTGAAGCATTTTCTGGTAGTATTGGTATCTATATTCATATGCTAAATCTTTTCAGAAAGTTACCAAATTTCAGTAAAGAAAAAGGCTTGTTACAAAAGCATTTTAAAAAAGGTACATAAGTTTTACCGATGCTATTTATTATCTTATGTTAACAGCCTGCCGTTTAAGCCATAGTAGCTTTGCTGAAAATTAAACACAATGAAAATTATTTTAAAATTAGAAGAGGCCGCAATGGCTGCTATCGCCATTTATTTTTTGAGTATCTACAACCTTGGTTTATCAGGTTGGGTTTGGGTAATTTTATTTTTTACTCCTGATATTTCCATGCTAGGTTACCTGTTAAACACACAGACAGGAGCAATAACTTACAATCTGTTTCATCATAAAGCAATAGCGTTGCTGATTGCTGCAACTGGCTATTATTTACACAATGATGTTGTAACTGCTATTGGAATACTACTATTTGCACATGCTTCTTTCGACAGAATTTGGGGTTATGGGTTAAAGTATCCTGATAATTTTAAGAATACCCACCTTGGCAGCCTGGAGAAATAACCAATTTATTTCTTCAAAAGCCTGTTGCGGATGCGGCTCATACTTACCGGCGTTATACCTAAATAATTAGCAATGTAATGCTGGGGAATACGTTCCATTATTTTTATCTTATTACTATTTAACAACTCAACATAGCGCTCCTCCGCACTTTGTAACAACAGGCTTACCATTCTTTCTTCAAGACCAGTCATAGTGTATTCAGCAATGAGCCTACCGAATTTTTGCCATGCCATACTGCTATTTAATAATTCATTCATTTTTGTAAATGAAAATGAAACATAGCTTGCATCACTAAGCGCTTCAATTGTTACCAGTGAAGGTTTGCCGGTGATACAACTAATATAAGCGCTTATAAAATGATGCTCAAAAAAGAAGTACGTAGTTTTTTCTTCGCCATCTTTTGTATAATACTGGCGAAACATACCCGTTATTACAAGCCCTATTTCGTTGGCCCTTTTCCCTTCTGCTATAAATAATTGGTTCTTGCGCAACTGCTTCAATTCAAGAAATGGCAATAACATTTCCCAGTCAGTATCAGTTATGGGTGAGAATGCCGTTATCTGTTTACGCAACAATTTAAATGCTTCGGCTTCATTTGTATTCATACGATAAATGTAAAAATAGTTTTGCAGGTAACAGCTATTTAACAATTTATAATAGCAGGCACAAAAATATTATTTCATAGAAGCCAATTATTTCTGCCCTACTTTTAAATTTTGCATGCCTATTTTTGTGCAATGCAAAAATTATTGACAACGGCTATTTTAATGCTGTTATTAAATCTTGTGCTGGCGCAAGACAACTACGAGATACAGGTTTATGCTTCTCCAACACAAACAAAGGGCAGTACTATTTTTGAACTACACAGTAACTTTACTTTTAACGGGGAGAAAAAAATAGTAGATGGTGTAACCCCTTCCTTTCATGCGCTGCACGAAACTGTAGAAATAACACATGGCATAACTGAAAATTTTGAAATAGGTTTTTATCTTTTTACCAATTATACCAACGGCTATGGGTACAGGTTTGTTGGGTCGCACATACGCCCACGGGTAAGTGTACCTGCAAAGTGGCACTGGCCTGTTGGTGTAAGTCTTTCAACTGAAGTTGGTTTTCAAAAAAGAGATTATTCAAGTGATACCTGGAGTATTGAAATAAGACCCATTATTGATAAACAATTTAATAATTTATATGTAGCCTTCAATCCTACATTTGGCATTGGTTTAAAAGGCAGCAATGATCATACACCGGCATTTGAACCCAACATTAAAACAGCTTACAGTTTTAATAAAGTGGCTGTAGGTATTGAGTATTATGGCAGCCTCGGCCAATTAGACCAGGTACCCAAAATAAGTCAGCAAAACCATGCTTTGTTTGCAGTAGCCGATTTAACCTTTGACCCAAGATGGGAAATAAATGTTGGCCCTGGTTGGG
>JAYWAU010000266.1:0-4477 GCA_043782265.1 Ferruginibacter sp.
TATTTCTTTATAATGAAAAATACTGGCTGCTAAAGCAGCATCTGCATTACCCTCCTGAAATATTTCTTTAAAGTGCTCCATAGTTCCTGCACCACCGGATGCAATAACAGGAACAGAAAGTTCATTTGATAAAAACAATGTTATATCAACTGCAAAGCCAGCCTTGGTGCCATCATTGTTCATGGAGGTAAGTAATATTTCTCCGGCCCCCAAAGCCACAGCCTGTTTTGCCCAATCAATTGTTTTGGTATCCGTTTTTGTTCTGCCTCCATTCAGGTATACATACCATTCTTCATCAGCCTCTTTTTTTGTATCAATAGCCAGTACTAGGCACTGGCTTCCAAAACGGTTGCTTAACTCCTTTATTAATGCCAGATTTTTAAATGCTGCAGTATTAACAGAAACCTTATCGGCTCCATTTTGCAGTAACACCGCAACATCTTCCACTGTACTGATTCCTCCCCCCACTGTAAATGGAATATTGATATTAGCAGCAATCCTTTTTACCAGTTCTACCAATGTCTTTCTCTTTTCAACAGTTGCTGTAATATCTAAAAAAACCAGTTCATCTGCTCCTTGTTGAGAATAGAATAACGCCAATTCAACCGGGTCTCCTGCATCACGAATATTCTCAAAATTAATACCCTTAACCGTTCTGCCATCTCTAATATCCAGGCAGGGTATGATTCTTTTTGTAAGCATCTAATTAATACTTAATAGTTGTTGTAAAGTAATATTTCCTTCATAAATAGCTTTCCCAATGATTGCACCGCTGCATCCAATCGCTTTTAATTCCACCACATCATTAATGGTAGTTACTCCTCCACTGGCTATTAAATTTATTTCAGGATGCTGCTCTATTATTTTCTTATAAAGATCAACAGAAGGCCCTGCCATCACACCATCTTTTGATATATCGGTACAGAAAATATTGTGGGCTCCTAAACCAATCATCTTACCAATAAAAGTAAAAATATCAATACCCCCATCTTCCAGCCAGCCACTGATTTTTATTTTTTCCTCCAGCACATCTGCTCCAATTAAAAATTTATCAGCTCCAAATTCCATTAACCATTCTTCCACTATTTCAGGATGTTTAACTGCAAGGCTACCGATGGTAGCAATAGATGCCCCGGCAGTAAAGACATTGCTTACATCATTGATATTTTTTATCCCGCCACCGAAATCAATAACGAGATTGGTAGCAGAAGCAATAGATTCCAACACTCCAAGATTTATTATTTTACCCGCCTTTGCCCCATCTAAATCTACAATATGTACCCGCTGCAAACCTGCATCTGCAAACTGTTTGGCTACTTCAACCGGATTTTCGTTATATACTTTTTGTTGTGCATAATCTCCTTTTGTAAGACGTACACATTTTCCGTTAATAATATCTATAGCAGGAATGATGGTCATATTATTTGTATAAAATTTTTCAAAATTGTTTCGCCAATAACGCCTGATTTTTCAGGATGAAATTGTACGGCATAAAAATTATTTTTTTGCAATGCTGCACTAAAAGACAAAATATAATCTGTTGTGGCAGTTGTTTCTTTACTCAATGCTGCATAGTAACTATGCACCGTATAAACAAAGGCCTGTTCAGGAAGCCCATCAAACAATACCGATTTATAATTGTATATATTGTTCCATCCAATTTGAGGTACTTTTAAAACCGGTGATGAAAATAATTTTACTTCCGTATCAAAAATATTTAAACAAGTAGTGTCTCCTTCTTCAGAATATTTACACATTAATTGTAAACCTAAACAAATTCCCAGCACAGGTTGCTGTAATGAAATAATAAGTGTATCCAATTTTTTTTCCCTGAGGTATTGCATGGCCGATTGCGCATGGCCAACACCGGGGAAGATTACTTTATCTGCATTACGAATCACTTCAAAATCATCCGTCACAACAGAATCTACTCCTATTCGCTGCAAGGCATATTGTACACTCTGTACATTTCCCGCATTATATTTAATAATTGTTACCATATTATCACATACAAGTTTTACAATACTCCTTTGGTTGTTGGCAAAGCATTGTTATTGATATCTCTTTTAACTGCCATTTTAATTGACTTGGCAAATGCCTTAAATATAGATTCTATTTTATGGTGTTCATTTTCACCCGCTGCTTTAATATTCAAGTTGCATTTTGCAGCATCACTAAAAGATTTAAAGAAATGATAAAACATTTCTGTAGGCATTTCGCCAATTTTCTCTCTTTTAAATTCCGCTTCCCATTCAATCCAGTTACGGCCACCAAAATCAATAGCAACCTGTGCCAGGCAATCATCCATTGGCAATAAAAACCCATACCTTTCTATACCCCTTTTATTTCCCAAAGCCTGCGCAATGGCTTCCCCCAGGGCAATACCTGTATCTTCTATACTATGGTGTTCATCAATATGAAGATCTCCTTTACATTCAATATTTAAATCCATATTACCGTGTCTTGCCAACTGATGAAGCATATGATCGAAAAAAGCCAGGCCGGTATTAACAGCTGATTTACCAGTTCCGTCGAGGTTTACTTCAACCGTAATTTTTGTTTCGTTGGTATTGCGTTGATGAATAATTTTTCGTGGTGGTAATTTCAGGTAATTGTATACAGCTTCCCAATGTGGGGTTTCTAAAACAATGGTTTCTTTTTTCAATGCATCAATCGTGTCTTTAATTTCTGATGCACCCAAAGAGGAATCGATATTTAGCCAAATTCCTTTGCATTGAAGATTTTTTGCCAGTTGCATATCTGTAATCCTGTCACCAATTACTAAAGAATTGATTAAATCATAAGCAGTATTATTTAAATAGCGTGTAAGCATTCCTGTTGCAGGTTTACGCGTTGGTGCATTATCGGCTGGAAATGTTTTATCAATAAATACTTCAGAGAAATTAATAGCCTCATTGGCAAGATTGATCATTACAAAATTTTGTACGGGCCAAAAAGTATCTTCGGGAAAAACTGCTGTTCCAAGCCCGTCCTGGTTGGTTACCATCACCAATTCATAATCAAGTTCCGTTGCTATCTTCCGCATATAATAAAACATATCCGGATAAAATTCCAGCTTTGAAAATGAATCCAGTTGGTAAGTTGGTGGCGCCTCTTTTATCAACGTACCGTCACGATCTATGAATAATATTTTTTTTGGGTGATTTGCTAAACTCATTTCAGAATTACATTTTATAGTTTGTTAATAAATGGAGTAATTGTTGATTTTCTTCCGGTGTACCTATCGTTATGCGTAAGCAGTTTTCGCACCCGGGATCCTTGCTCCTGTTTCTCACAACGATTTCATTTTCGGATAAATAATCATATAATTTAGAAGCATCTTTTACTTTCATCAAAAAAAAGTTAGCATCACTCGGATAGATTTTTTCAACAAAATTAAATGCACTTAATTCTTTTATCAGTATTTCTTTTTGTTGAACAGACGCTGTTATCCATTCATTTACAAGATCGGCATTTTGTAAGGCTTCCAACGCCAACAGCTGAGATGCATCGTTGATGTTATAGGGAGGCTTTACTTTGTTGAACAGATCAATAATATCCATCGAGGCGTAACACAGTCCCAGCCTCAACGCAGCTAGCCCCCAAGCTTTGGATAAGGTTTGCATTACCACTAGGTTAGGATATTCTGTTAGTTCCTGAATAAATGTTTTTTGTTTTGAATAATTGATATAAGCCTCATCAATTATCACAATACCAGAAAAATTATTCAATATTATTTCAACATCTTCCCGGCGCATATTATTACCGGTTGGATTATTGGGTGAGCATATAAAAATCAATTTTGTATTTGTATCTATTGCATTCATTACCCCTTCTACATCTAACTGAAAATCGTTTGTTAAATTAATCTTCTTTATTTCCACGTCATTTATGTTACCACTTACTTCATACATACCATAAGTGGGTGGGCAAACAATTACATTATCTTTTCCCGGGGTACAAAATATACGGTATGCAAGGTCAATCACTTCGTCGCTACCGTTGCCAACAAAAATATTTTCAGCAGGTACTCCTTTAATTCTTGCAATCTGAAATTTTAATTGCCATTGCAACGGATCTGGATAGCGATTAAATTTATCCGGCAATGGCGAGCCATATGGATTTTCATTGGCATCTAAAAATACCGATGCCTTTCCTGTAAATTCATGTCTTGCAGATGAATAAGGTTTTAATGTTTTGATGTTATCCCTAATAAGGTTTTTTAAATCGAACATATTTTAAAAATAGAGATTAAGAAGATGAAGTAAGTTGTCTTTGAAAGTGAAATCCAATAACATTATATCCCTGGTTGATCCAAAATTTTTGACCGGCATTATTTGAAACATAACAATTTAGCTCGGATGCAACACAACCTTGCGAAATGGCATACACATAAATCCATTTCATCAATGCTTTCCCAACACCAGAGCCTCGGTAATCAGGATGGATAATTACATTGTCCGGCTCAATATGCTTT
>JAYWAU010000267.1:0-4472 GCA_043782265.1 Ferruginibacter sp.
AACCTTGGTGCCCTTACATATGGTGTACTGATACCGGTTTGCGTGGCAGCAAGTTTAATGTATTGCACCAGTTTGCTATGAATATCCAATTCAAGCAAGGGTAAAAACCAGCGGTAAATATCCAGTGCTTCTTTATAGCGGCCAAGTTTCATCAGTTTATAAATGGCAACTGTTTCTGCGGGGAAAGCATCCACCAAACCGCCTACCCAACCATCCGCTCCAAGAGCAAGTTCTTCCAACGCCAGTGTATCCACACCACAAAGTATTTTAAACCGGTCTCCAAAACGGTTCTTCATCCGGGTAACGTTTGACACATCCCTTGTAGATTCTTTCACTGATAAAATAGTAGGAATTTTAGCCAATTGGTCAAACATATCCAGTGTTACTTCAATTTTATAATCATAAGGATTATTATAGATCATAATTGGTAAAGCGGTTGCGTCAGCAATGGCTTTAAAGTATTCCAGTGTTTCCCTGTCATCGGCCTTATAGCGCATTGGTGGCAGCAGCATTAAACCATCAGCTCCATTGGCTTCTGCATCTTTTGCCGTTTCAATGGCCACTTTTGTAGATTGCTCTGCAATATTAATAATTACCGGTACCGGCCTGTTCATTACTTCTTTGGCATAACGAAGCAGTTCCAGTTTTTCGCTATTCAGCAAAGTACTTGCTTCTCCCAAAGACCCTCCCATTACCACACCATCAATACCTGCATCTAATTGTGCATTCAGGTTTAGTTTAAACATTTCAAAATCGATGGCATCATCTTTTGTAAACGGAGTAAGCATTGCCGGGTAAACTCCCTCCCAATTAGGTATGGTCATACGTTAAAATTTTAATTGTTGCACAAATGTAGTGATTGGATAAAAACTACAATTGATTTAAAATAGCAGTTTATTTACAAATTTTATCTAAGGGGGTATTTTTGGGTTATTATAAAAAATAACCTGGAGGAAATAAACTATCCCTCTTTTTATAGCCTGTAAAATTTAAATACCTGAAACCCGCTACGAGAGCAGGTTTCAGGTATTTTTTCATCGGAGCTAAGGAAATTACAATCGAACCCTTACTGGCAGCGGCTTTGAAATAGAAAAAGCCCATTCCGTTTTTGGAGCTAACGGTTCTTATGTAATAGTACATATTTACAGTGTACCAATAACAAAAAAACTAAAATGTTTCTTAATCATAAGATAATCCTGGAGCAATATGGAAGAATGGGTGATTTTGAACTGACGCAATTCACCAGATACGAATCACAAAAATTAACCCTTGAATCATTTCACTTACTGAAGGCTGAATTTGAAAAAAGAAATTTGGATTTAGGTGTAATAGAAAGCACAATGGTTGATAAAGAACTGGCCGAATCAACAAGGGGATCTGAGTTTAAAAAAAACACAGCCGCTACCTTTACGGAAAACATTTGAAAGTTTGCATGGAACAAAAAATTCGAGGGTAAAAGTGACGAGGAAATATATAAGACAGTTTTAGCAAACACACATTCCTGCTGTTGCCAGGAACAGAAATTTGATTAGTATGCGAAATCTAAAGCGCTTCAAAATATTTACTTAGGGTTTAGTTTTTTTAAAGGGAAATATTTTTCGTCCCAAGTACTTCAGGAGCTTTTCTCATTCCTTATACTCTACCAACAGTATTTTAAATCAACACTACTCTTTCATCACCGGCAACTCAATATAAGTTGCATATTGACTGTTGCAATAAATGGTATGTGTTGCTTTTGTAAAATCGCTTTCTGTAGCCTCAAAAATATTGGGTACATATTTTTGCGGATTGCGGTCAATGATAGGGAACCAGCTACTCTGAACCTGGATCATTAAATGATGGCCTTTTAAAAACGTATGATTTACCTGGTGAAGATCGATCACAAACTCTTCCGGTTTATTGGGCGTTAGTGGTTCTGGTTTTTCAAAACTTTTTCTAAAGCGGCCCCTGAACACTTCCATGGCAACCGGCAACTGGTAGCCGCTCATCAATATATTTTTAGTATCTATGTCAGGATATACGTCGATCAGTTTTACTACAAAGTCAGCATCGGTAGCGGTGGTGCTTGCAAAAATATGGGCCGTAATTTTTCCAGTCACGGTTAAGTTTTCTTTCAGGCTATCTTCGGTAAAGCTGATCACATCAGCCCTTGAACTTACAAAGCGCTGGTCTTCCACATGCCAGCTTCTCCAGCGGCTGTCCGTGCCATAGGTAGCTTCAATGGGCTGGGTACGATAGGGCACAGGTGTGGCCGGATCGCTGGTATAACTCACCATGCCGTTGCTGCTATTGGATTTTGTAAAGCCGGGAGTATGGTTGGCATTGGCATATAACTTTTTTGTTTCTGCATTTTTTGGCGGCCAGCTATTGTATGTTTTCCATTGGTTGCTGCCCGTTTGAAAACAGTTGGCCTCTGCAAATTTGCCATCGCCCATTCCTTTTAACCAGTAATCAAACCATTGCTTTTGCAATGCCTGGAACCATACTGCCGTGCTGCTTTCAAAATCTATTTTACCAAGGCTATCCGCTTTGGCCCTTGCCCATTGGCCATGGTTCCATGGGCCGAGTACAATAAAATTTCTGTTGAAACTATCTTTCTTCTCCAACTGCTCATACATTATTTGTGGGCCGTTCATATCTTCCTGGTCGTAATAACCGCCCACATGCAAAATAGGTAACTGAGGTGTGCGTACTGTGGTAAGCATTGATTGGGTTACCCAAAAATTATCATAATTGGGATGTTTGGCAAAATCATTCCACGCAGGCAGTTTGCCCTTAAAATAAACAGCGTTTACATTTTTTAAAGAACCAAGTTTTAAGTACCAGTTGTACAGGTCAAATTGCGGAAAAGGAAATTCGCTGTTGGCCTCTTTTTCATTTTCTACCATATAGCTGTATTCATAGCCGTAGCTTAATCTAAAAGCACCGTTGTGGTGAAAATCATCACCCATGAACATATCGGTTGGTGAAGCCTGCGGCGAACTTGCCTTGAGTGCAGGGTGTGGGTCAACAGAAGCATCCAGTGCCGTATAGCCAAGGTAGGAAATACCAAATATGCCCGCTTTACCATTGTTGTTGGGGATGTTTTTTATTAACCAGTCAATGGCATCATAGGCATCCGTACTTTCATCGGTCTTTGTTTTATCGCTTACATGATACAACGGCCTGTTCATTTCAAAACTCCCTCCGCTTTTAAATTTACCACGGATGTCCTGGAAAACAAAAATGTAACCTTCCACAGCCATCGACCTGTAATAAGGCGGCAACTTTTCAGTACTGATGACCGAATCTTCTTTTATTGGAATGTCCGCCCCATAAGGAGTCCGCTGGATCAGCAACGGCAATGGTTGTGTATTGCCGGCAGGAGAAAGCACCACCGTAAACAATTTTGTACCATCCCTCGTGGGTATCATGTAAGTTTTTTTTGTGTAAGAAGTTATCACCGCTGGCTGGGCTAAAATTATTGTACAGTGGGTGATAAGTAAGATTATCAGGAAGGTGCTTTTTCTCATGTTGATAGATTTGGTATAAGCGTACAGGTTTGTACTTGTGCAATTAAAAATAACCCATTACATCAACAAAACAAAAGACTTGGTTCTCTTGAGTGGCCTTTTCTTTTTCGGTTCTAAAAATATTCTCATTTCGCAGGCCGTTGTGTCTCCAGACCAACGACCGAAGTTGCAATAAATGAATTTTTGTAAAAATAAATGCGCTAAAAATAGACGGTTGTAAAGCTTTTCCTATTTCCTGCTTTTTATTGTTTTGGATTCGGCTGTTGGGCAGGAGACACAATAGCGGCTTGCACGGATAGGGTGGAGTTTTTTACTTTGTGAGTTTATACCAACAAGGGCAAAAGATCATCAACTGTCACAGATTCACCTATAGTCAAACATTTGAATAAAAAAAATTAAATCAGTCTGTCACTCGTCGCCAACCTACTGCTAAACCGCTCTCTGTTTCCATCCCAACACCTTTTGCAAGTACTTTTCCTTTTACAATCCATGAAACACTGTAAAAGTCACCCGTTTTCTCAATCACTAGGTCGTACTCGTCAGAGAAGTCTCCATTTTCATAAAAGTAACGTACATGAAAACGTCCTGCAAAGCCTTCTTTTGGTCCACCTGTTGCTATGCCAGGTCCACTCCAGATGTTTGCGTAATTCCATCTTGCATAAAGTGTTCCTGGTGAATTGCCTTTTGTATAAAGCACAAACCCAATATTCAAAGTGTCCTTTGTCTTTGATGATGGATTAATTTGTGAATTTGCAAAAGTGGGCAGAAACAAAAAAGATAGAGTCAACACTATGATTTGAGCAGTCAGAATCAATTTAATTTTACTTCGCATTGTATTTTCAATTTTAAATGATGTCATTCAAAAATTCTGACTAACGTTTTTTATGGTTTTGAAGTCATTTTGATCTTTTTTATAGATAGCCCGCAAAGCTCCGCTGTACCTTGCATTATTCAAAGTCT
>JAYWAU010000268.1:0-4466 GCA_043782265.1 Ferruginibacter sp.
ACAGTACATGATGGTTCTCATTCATTTCTGTTGTACTTTGAACCTGTATAAAAAGCGATTCACCAAATACTTTACAATTAGTCTTGTCATGAAGAAAAAAATTCTATTGCCAGCATTGCTGCAACTCAGTATGTTGATTAATTTTGCACAGGTTAAAATCCAGCATTTACTAACAGAAAATTTAACCAACCCTATTGGGCTGGATGTGCAGCAGCCACGCTTTAGCTGGCAATTAGTAAGTGATAAAAGGAATACAGCTCAAACAGCTTACGAAATAATAGTATCTGCGGATAAGGGGCCGCTTTGGAAATCGGGCAAAGTTGCCAGTACCCAATCTGTGCAGGTATCGTATGCCGGTTCTGCTTTGCAGAGTGGAAAAAAATATACCTGGGAACTAAGGGTGTGGGATAACAATGGCAAGCCATCACCCTGGAGCGAACCTGCATTTTTTCAAACAGCATTATTGAATACAGCAGATTGGAAAGCAAAGTGGATTGAAGCAGGCTTTGCAGAAGATGCCACCAGGCCCGCCATTTTATTTCGCAATCAATTCTCAATTAATAAAAAAATTACTTCAGCTACATTGTACATTACAGCCCATGGCATGTATGAAGTGCAGTTAAATGGAAATAAAGTTGGGGATGCCTATTTAACACCGGGCTGGACAAGTTATAACAAGCGCCTGCAATACCAGGTATATGATGTAACCAATATGCTATCCAATGGAGACAATGCTATTGGTGCCACTGTGGGTAATGGCTGGTATCGAGGTTACCTGGCATGGGAGGATAATAAAAATATTTACGGCAACAAACTGGGTTTACTGGCGCAATTAAATATTACCTACAGTAACGGCACATCCGAAACAATTGTAACAGATGAAAAATGGAAATCAGCTACCGGTGCTATTAAATCTGTAGAAATTTATCATGGAGAAACCTATGATGCAAGAGAAGAAAAAAGTGGTTGGTCAAAAGCAGGTTTTAATGATGCAGGATGGAAAGGCGTAAATCTTCCAACGGTAGCTTTCAATAACCTTGTTGCTACTGAAAACGAACCTGTAAAAAAGCACGAGACATTTAAAGCGATAAAATTATTTACAACACCGGCAGGAGAAAAAGTATTAGACTTCGGACAAAATTTAGTAGGCTGGGTAGTGGTAAATGCCAGTGGAAATGCAGGTGATAAAATCGTTATCAAACATGCAGAAGTACTAGATAAGGCAGGAAACTTTTATACAGAAAATCTGCGTGCCGCAAAAGCCACCGCCACCTATATTTTAAAAGGAGGTGCACCCGAAAGCTTTGAACCACATTTTACTTTTTATGGTTTCAGGTATATAAAAATTGAGAACTATCCGGGTGAAATTAAGCCGGAGAATTTTACTGCTGTAGCGCTGTATTCTGACATGAAACCTACCGGAACATTCACTTCTTCCAACGCATTGATTAACCAGTTGCAACACAATATTCAGTGGGGGCAACGGGGTAACTTTTTGGACGTGCCAACAGATTGTCCGCAAAGAGATGAACGCCTTGGCTGGACAGGTGATGCACAGGCATTTTCAAGAACTGCTACCTTTAATTTTGGCGTAAATAATTTCTTTTTAAAATGGATGAAAGATGTAGCGGCTGACCAGGGCGCTGATGGTAAAATTCCTTTTGTTGTTCCTAATGTATTGGGCCCGGGGGCAGGTGGTTCAACAGGTTGGGCAGATGTTGCTACTATTATTCCATGGAATATTTACCTTGCTTATGGTGATAAAAGAATATTGGAAAATCAATATCCGAGTATGAAGGCATGGGTTAAATACATGACGGATAGTAGTAAGAATGATTTATGGAACCATGGATTTCATTTTGGCGACTGGCTTTTTTATCGTCCCTTCGATGACAATGACGGAAGGTCTGCTGTAACAGACAAGTATTTAATTGCTCAATGTTTTTATGCCAACTCTGTGCAGCTATTGATAAACACCGCAAAAGTGTTAAACAATACCGCTGATGAAGCCATGTACACAGCGTTGTTGAAAAAAGTAAAAGATGCCTTTTTAAGAGAATATTTAACGCCCAATGGCCGCCTTGTATCTGGCACACAAACAGCTTATGTGTTGGCATTAACTTTTGATATGCTACCAGAAAATTTGCGGGCACAAGCTGCGGAAAGGCTTGCAGAAAATGTAAAAAGTTACGATAACCATTTAACCACCGGTTTCCTGGGAACCCCTTACCTGTGCCATGTATTAACAAGGTTTGGCTACACAGACATTGCCTTTAAATTATTGTTGCAGGAAGATTATCCATCTTGGTTGTACCCTGTAAAAATGGGTGCTACCACCATTTGGGAAAGATGGGATGGACAGAAACCTGACAGCAGTTTTCAAACACCGGGTATGAACTCTTTTAATCATTATGCATACGGTGCTATTGGCGACTGGATGTACCGAAAACTGGTTGGACTTGATACATACGAAGATGGAGTAGGGTACAAGCATATCAAAATTCAACCGCATATTGGTGGTGGATTCACCAATGCATCAGCATCACTGCAAACCTATTACGGCACCGTGAGCAGTGGTTGGAAAATTGAAAATGATAAGCTGTTGATGGATATAGAAATTCCTGCTAATACTACTGCTACAGTGTACGTGCCTGCAGCAAACGCCGGCACTATTACTGAGAGTGGCAAAGCGGTATCAACCTTAACTGATGTAAAAGTATCCGGTACAGAAAATGGTTATGTGGTATTGCAGGTGGGATCGGGTGTCTATCATTTTGCCACGGCTAAATAAATAATGTAGTTTGATTAAATAGAATTGAAACTTTAAAAATCTCCGGTAATTAAATTGCCGGACATTTTTATTTTTTAGCAGGTATTTTTCCGACATTGTAATTTTGTACGGTCAATTATTTATCAGCAATCCTCATCGTTTCCAAATGATATTTTTTACCAAGCCGGTGTGTAAGTTTGTACGTTTTTTTTAAAATTACCCCAGCTAAAAACACACCCGCAGCAATGCCAAGTTTGCTTCCTGCAAAAGCGAAATCATTTTTTATAAGTCCGTTGGCAACACTGAGTGCTGCATAACCTGCGGCACCAACCCTGAATATCCAGCCTGATTTTATCCAGTACCAGTGCTGGTGTCCGCCACTCCCGGTGATGTTAAAACGATCACTTATATAATCTATCTGCACACCTTTTTTTGGCATTGCATAAATATCGCTGAGGGCATAATGGTAGCCGGAAATACGGGTAGTATCGGACCCCATTGTATAATACCGCACAATTTCTTTTGTAAAATAAAAAGAATCGTTTGTAATGCTGGTAATAAAACCTTTCATCCATTCCTGGTTGTTTAGCTGGAAACTAATATAGGAATCTTTATAAAAATACTGAATGCTTTTATCGCCTTTTTTATAAACCAGCACATCACTTTGCGCAAATAATAAAGGGGTGTAGTATGTAAAAAGTATAGCAAGTAAAAGTTTCATCATATCCTATAAAAATAAAACTCCTTATTTATCACTTTACCCAATCATATGTTAAACTTAAAAACACATGGAATTAAAAATAGTAGGACCTGCTGTAACTTCTTAGCAACAACTATTCCGGGGCAATTATCAAAAGTATTTCCCACTAATATTTTCCTGGTTAAATTTAATTATTGGTTTGCTTTGTAGATCAGGAATATTGGATTGCTTTTATTTGTGTAAATTTGAAAATCAAATATTTTACTATGACAGAGATTTTGATTGATAAAAAGAAATATATTCTAATCTCTCAAAAAGATTATGAAGTGTTGCAAAAAAAAGCAGCTTTAAAAGCAAAGCCAGAAAAAATATTCTCTGTTGAGGAAGCTCGTGCCTATAGCAAAAAAATAATTAGAAAATGGGCCGCAGAAAAATAATTGTAAAACAAACTGCTGCTGATAGTATTGCTGCCATAGCCTGGTTTATTGAATCAAAAGGTTTGATTGCTACTGCTGATAAGTTTACTGATGAAGTTTATGACTATATTTTGAGACTTGCTGATGAAAGAAAATCATATACTATTTGCAGAGAGCCCGACCGGGCTGCATTGGGTTATAAATGTATTCCTTATAAAAAAAGGTACACTATTATTTTTATTGAATTGGAAAAGGAGTTGGTAATTTGTGAATTTATTTCTTCCAAACTTATTTACTGGTAATCGTATGTATATTTAACCCAGTTTTTGTTATAGTGCAGTCTTGTAGACTTCCCTATAATCTTGTTTACCACTAATTGTTTTAACAGTCTTAGAATGCCTCTATCAGCAACGCAAAAAAACTTTTATACTGGTGCTGCACTGGCGGTAATTACTACCATTATCTGGTCGGGTAATTATGTAATTGCAAAAGGGATTTCTATGGAAGTGCCACCGGTAAGTTTAGCGTTTTACCGCTGGGGTCTTGCCTCCATTTGTATTGCGCCGTTCGCTTTTAAAAA
>JAYWAU010000269.1:0-4462 GCA_043782265.1 Ferruginibacter sp.
CTACAACAGGAAATGGGAAAAAATTGCAGGTAGTCACTTCACTATAACATAACATACCAGGCTATAAAATCAGTTTACCTTTGTTGTAAAATTTTAATATATGAACTGGCTATTTTTAATTATTTTCAGCATTGCAGTAATTGCATTGATTGTTTTTCTTGTGATTAGAAATAGGAAAGACGAAAAAGTGTTTGAGGAACAAATCAACAATGATTATCCTAAACCAAAAACGGAGGAAGGTGACGCACCAATTGAAGAAGCATTGAAATAAATTGGGTGTACCCGTTGGTTTCTTTTTACGTTTAAAGGCTTCCAGTAAGCACCAACAAAAATATAACTTCAATGTACAGCGTTGCTGTTATTCTGTTGGCTACATTTAAACCTCATTGTATGACTTTATGAATAAACTGAACCTTGTATTTTTCGGTCTTCTATTTCTTTCGTTTGCAGGGTTTTCTCAAACAACCTCTTTGCCATTCAGCAAACATCGTTGCATCGTTATTGCTCACCGCGGCGACCATACAAATGCTCCTGAAAATACGCTGGCTGCATATCAACACGCCATTGAAGACGGAGCTGATTTTGTAGAGATTGATTTAAGGACTACCAAAGACAGTCAATTAGTGATCATGCACAATGCCACAATAGATCACATGACGGGAAGGCAAGGGCAGGTCAGTGATTTTTTGTTTGATTCAATTCGCCAGATAAAAGTAAGGGAACCGTTGCATCCTGAATGGGGACTTCATGCAATACCAACCTTTAAAGAAGTACTGCAATTGTGCAAAGGAAAAATAAATATTTATCTCGATTTTAAAGATGCTGCTGTTGAACAAACTTATAAAGAAATTGTAACTGCCGGTATGGAAAATAATGTGGTGGTGTACATTAATGAACCGCACCAGTTTGAAGAGTGGGGAACCATTGCTCCTAATATGCCCTTGATGATAAGTTTGCCAAAAGCAATTAAAACTAAAGCCGAAATGGTACAATTGCTGGAGACTTTTAATATTGATATTCTGGATGGAGATTATACAGAATATAATACTGAAACTGTATTGGCTGCCAAAGAAAAAAAAGTTCCTGTATGGGCAGATATTCAATCGCCTGATGAAGGGCCCGATCAATGGAATGCAGCATTGACAATGGGTTTGGCGGGCTTACAATCAGATCATCCAAAAGCATTAATTGATTTTTTAATTGCACGGGGAATCAGATAATTGGCTAAAAATTAAGTTGTTTTATTGGAGATGAAAGGTATTGTAAAAATACTACAGTACAGGCAACAATCTATCCATATAACATTTTAAATAAGATAGTATTACAGGCAGCTGGTAATATTTTAAAATAAAAATTAAAGGAAACAAAAGAGAAACTTATTAGGGATGGACCATTTTCTGCCATTTGTAATTGTTTAAAAGCCGCTTGTAAATTTACCTAACCACCCGTTACATATTTTACTGATCTTAATAAATAGGTTAGCAATTTAACCAATGAATAAATTAAGGTGTTTCTTAAAATGAGTAAACCTGTTGCCACAATAGAATGTTTGCATAAAACAAAATATAGCCTTAGTTTTAATGGTAGTGTTTAACTGGTTTTTTATACTTAAATAAATTTTCTCTCGTCATCAAACAATTTAACAGATGAAAAAATTAGCAGTTCTTATTGCAGCTTTATGCGTAGTTCTTGTAAGTTTTAGCCAGGACATGTCAGCTAAACTTGATACCATTCTCAGCACGTATTCCCACCTGCATAAATTTAACGGATCTGTGTTGGTAGCTAAAAAGGGAATTCTCCTTTTAAATAAAGGATATGGTTATCGCAATGCCGCCGGCAACGTAGAAAATGATGAAAATACCATTTACCAGTTAGGTTCTATCACCAAACAATTTACTGCTGCCATCATTCTGAAATTGCAGGAAGAAAAAAAGCTGAGTGTACAGGATAAATTAAGTAAATATTTTCCTGTATATCCTAAAGGTGACAGCATAACTATTGAGCAATTATTGACGCATACATCTGGAATTTATAATTATACTCAAAACGACGACTTTATGTCGAAAGAAGTTACAAACCCTGCAACCCGTGAAAAAATAATGGCGCTCTATAAAGATAAACCACTTGATTTTTCACCTGGCACCGGCTGGAATTATAGTAACAGCGGCTACAGTTTATTGGGCTACATTATTGAGATAGTTGCAAAGAACCCATATGAAGAAGTTGTGCGAAAATATATATTTACACCTTTGCAGATGACACATAGCGGCTTTGATTTTACCCATTTAAAAAGTACTGAAAAAGCAACAGGTTATTTTAGACTGGATAATCCAAACGCTGCACCAGCGCCCATTGTAGATTCATCTGTTTCCTTTTCAGCAGGTGCTATTTACTCAACCACCGGCGATTTGTATCGCTGGCACAATGCATTGCTTACAAATACCATCTTAACAAAAGCGCAGCAGGAAAAAGCTTACACACCCGTGCAACATAAATATGGCTACGGCTGGGGAATAGATAGCCTGGAAGGCAAGCGAAGAGTAGGGCACGGCGGCGGTATACATGGCTTTATTACTAACATTTCCCGGGTGCCTGAAGATGATGTGTGCATTGTGTTACTAAGCAATGCATCTGACCAAACCCTTGAAGAAATTACCAGCACCATATTTAATGTGCTGTACAATAAACCGTACGAACTGCCTAAAGAAAGAACCACAATAAAAGTACCAGCAGAAATCTTGAAACAATATATTGGCGAGTACGAAGTTCGGCCCGACCTGCATGTTGTAATAAGTATTAAAGAAGGTGAACTTATTGCCTTACCAACAGGTCAGTCCGAATCGGTTATTCATGCAGAAAAAGAAGATTTTTTCTTTGTTAAAGAGCAGGATATACAACTTGAGTTTACCCGGAATGATAAAAAAGAAGTAACTGGTTTTATACTGCACCAAGGTGGGGCTAATGTACCTTGTAAGAAAATTAAATAGCGTTGGGGTGTTGATATATTTTTTAAGTAATTGGTAGCTTAGTTACAAACAAACATAACAACCATTCTGCATTTTCTGCTATTTAATTTGGGGGATTTACAATAGATTTATAACCAAAAATTGTTGCCATGCCAAACGTTAACTGGCCAGAAGCCATCAAGCCTCTTTTAAAAAAATACAAGCAAACCAAACATCCGCTTGATTACAAAAATGTGTATCAACTATTGGTGATGGTGGTATTGTCTGCACAGGATTCAGATAAACATATTAACCAAATTGCGCCGAAATTTTTTACTGCTTTCCCTAATATGGAAGTGCTTTCACAAGCCACGCCGGAAGCTATACAGGAACAAATTAGTGATGTAAGAAATTTTGGAAATAAATCAAAATGGCTGGCTGCACTTTCGAAAATAGTAAAGAAGGATAAAAATATTCCACTTGCCCTGGATGAGCTTACAGAATTGCCCGGCATTGGCCGTAAATCTGCCAATGTTATAAAACGTGAATCCGGTGCTACAGCTGAAGGTATTATTGTTGACTTGCATGTGGTACGTGTTGCGCCAAGACTAGGTATAGCAACAGGTGCCGATCCTAAGAAAATAGAAAAGCAACTGATGGATATTTTGCCACAACAACAGTGGGATGCAGGAATGGCTATTTCTTTTTTGGGTAGAGAAATTTGCAGGCCCACCCCCAAATGTGAAGTATGCCTGATGAATACAGTTTGTGCCTATTACAAGAACAATAAATAAATTTCTGCCTGATCAGTAGTGCTGCGAGTGCGTACAAATATCAAATTAATAAATGGTTTTGCTTTTCCACCATATTACATTATTTTGTACACCCTAAACTTTAGTACATGAATAAACAGCTTTTAATTGCCAGCCTGTTATGCTTTGTTATAAACGTTGTTGCTGCACAGGAAACTGTGGACATGCAAATGATGAAAAAAATAAAAGACGAAGAAAAAAATAACTCACAGATTGCCATGATTGCGCATAATATTACGGATGTATGTGGTCCACGCCTAACCAACTCGCCGGGCTATAACCGTGCACTGGACTGGGTTACGGACATTTGTAAAAAATGGGGTTTGCAAAATGCAGGTCGGGAGGCATGGGGGCAATTCGGCAAAGGCTGGAGTAACGAACAGGCCACCCTTTCATTAAAACTACCTTATTACGAAAACATCATTGCCTATCCTGTGCCATGGTGCAAGAGCAGTGACAAAGTTGTTAAAACAGAACTGATTATGCTGGATGCATTGGATTCTGCCACAATAGATAAAGCAGGTGATGCCGTTAAGGGGAAAATTGTAATGGTAAAACCCACCAGCATTGCAATTCCTGATGCCTTTAAGGCATATGCAACAAGGTACGGCGACAGCAGCCTTGATAACCTGCCAGAAGACTATATGATAACCCGTAAAGAATTGGAAGGTTACCTGCCATTAATAAAAAAACAATATTACACCA
>JAYWAU010000270.1:0-4453 GCA_043782265.1 Ferruginibacter sp.
GCAGGCAATGACGCCGAACGCCATTGCTGACAACTTCAACACTACGCGGCAATCTGTTTCTAAACACCTTCGCATACTCACAGAATGCGAACTGGTAAAGCAGGAACAAAAAGGCAGAGAAATTTATTACACACTTGAAATTGAAAAAATGAAAGAGATTGATAAATGGATTGAACAATTCAGAGAAATCTGGGAAACCCGTTTCAACCAATTAGACAAGGTATTAGCAACAATTAAAAAACAGAAAAAATGAACAACTTACTATTCGATTTTACCGTTGACAAAACAGCAAAAACGGTATATATAACAAAGGAATTCGATGCTGAGCTTTCGCTGGTATGGGATGCTTTCACCAAACAGGAATTGCTTGACCAATGGTGGGCACCTAAACCCTGGGCCTCCAAAACAAAGGTTATGGATTTTGAAGTTGGCGGACGAAGATTTTATGCTATGGTAAGCCCGGAAGGACAGGAACATTGGTCGCTTCAGAAATTTACTTCCATTAGCCCAAAAATAAATTTCAAATATTTGAATGCCTTTGCCGACGAAAACGAAAATCCTCAACTACCGGGTTCTGATTGGGACCTGAGCTTCACCGAACAAAACGGAACCACAAAAGTTAGTATCACTATTTACAATGAATCGTTTGAACGCATGGAGAAGATGATCGAAATGGGCTTCCAGGGAGGATTTACCATGACACTGAAAAGTTTGGACGACCTGTTGGCAACTTTATCGCAAAAATAATTTTCATTTTTAAAGATCCCGGATAAATTTTAAAAAGTAAACAATCTAAAAAAATAAAAAACATGGCACTTATCAATCCTCACATTAACTTCAACGGCAATGCCGAAGAAGCCTTTACCTTTTACAAATCAGTATTTGGCGGAGAGTTTGCAAAGATTATCCGTTTTAAAGACCTTGCAGGCCCTGAATTCCCGGTAGCGGAAAAAGAAGAAAATAAAATCATGCATATTGCTTTGCCTATAGGTAAAAGTAATAGGCTGATGGCGAATGATGTTCCGGAAATTATGGGAAAAACAAACGAAAATGAGAACAGAAGTAAAATTGTAATAAGTGCGGAAAGTAAAGAAGAAGCAGACAAATTATTTAATGGGCTTTCAGCAGAAGGGCAAATTGAAGGGCCTATTGGCGATAGTCCCTGGGGTTCATATTTTGGTTGTTTTAGAGATAAGTACGGTATTGAATGGGTTGTGGAATTTGACCCGGAATATAAAGGATAATTGTAACCGGAGAAATTCTATGAAAACTTTAAAATGTGATCCCGATATCTATCGGGATGAAAAGCCAAAACAGGCAACCCGTAATTTTATATTTATATGAAAGTACAAGAACAAATCAAAGAGTATATTACCAGCCAACCCGAACCAAAACGCAGCGACATGCAAGCGTTGCACCAACACATACTTCAAGTGTTGCCAAAATGTAAATTATGGTTCCTGGATGGCAAAGACGATAAAGGAAAAACTGTTTCTAATCCTAATACAGGATATGGATCTTACAGCATAAAATATGCTGATGGAACAAGCAGGGAGTTTTATCAAATTGGTTTGAGCGCAAACACAACCGGGATCTCTGTCTACATCCTTGGTATAAAAGATAAGACATACTTAGCCCAAACGTATGGAAAAAAAATGGGCAAGGCGAGCGTGACTGGTTATTGCATTAAGTTCAAAACGCTGAAAGACATAAATATTGATATACTTGAAGCGGCAATACGATATGGGGTTGAGGCTACGTCCCGATAGCTATCGGGAGAAAAAAGCTGAGCTGATAAAATGATTAAGATTTTAAGAATAAGGAAATATATTTTTTATATTCACCATCATAAAAATTATTTCTAAACTTCTAAAAAAATGATAGCATGACAAAGAAACTGTTTATCACCAGCATTCTGATACCGCTTTTAATATTTACAAACGGGGCATTTGCACAGCAAACCAATTCCAATGAAGACTATTCAGCTTATCTGCCGGAAGTAAGAGCTTTCAATAAGGAGCTTGCCCGCATGCCGCAAGGCGGCTCTATATTAACCAGGGAAGGTTTGTCGTTTGCACGAAATACTATGGCGTCAGTCAGTTCTGTAAAACCTCAGTTGCAACCTGCTGTAAAATATATTCCGGGGCCTGCGGGAAATCTTATGCTCCGGATTTTTAAACCTGATACCATCCGTGCAGTAGTGCTGGAAATTCACGGCGGAGGATGGTCTTTGGGAACAGCAGCAAGCGATGATATGCAGAACGACAACATGGCAAGAACCTGTAAAGTAGCGGTGGTTAGCGTGGACTATCGCATAGCGCCAGAGAGCCCTTTTCCAGCTTGTATAAACGATTGTAAAGCCGCTGCAAAATGGTTGGTAAGTAATGCCATGAAAGAATTTGGTACAGATAAGATATTTATTTCAGGTGCTTCAGCCGGTGCACATTTAAGTGCATTAACCACCCTTTACATCAGAGATTCGCTGAATGCTATTGATAAGGTGAAAGGCGTAAATCTTATCTATGGTTGTTTTGATCTTTCACGTACTCCTTCGTGCAGCATGGCAACAGACAGCACGCTTATACTTAGTAAAAAATACATGAACGAGACTTATGAACTTGTATTTGCTGGATGGAGCAAGGAACAATTAAGAAATCCACAATATTCACCGTTGTATGCCGACCTGAAACATTTACCCCCTGCGTTATTTACAATAGGAACAGCAGACCCATTGATAGATGATACTTATTTTATGGAAGCAAGATGGAGACTGGCAGGTAATAAAACTTTTCTCGCAGCGTATCCCGAATGTTCGCATGCGTTTAATTTTTTTCCTTCGCAAATGGCAAAAGTTGCAAACGAAAAAATGTTTCAATGGATCATTGCGTTGTGTGAAAAATAACGATGTTAATTTGTTATAAAATGGTTGAAGTTTTTAAAACAAATGTTCAGAGAAAGATGCAAAGCAAAATGCTGCTTTGTATTTTGTCTGAAGCATTCCAATCGTTTAAAATTAATTTTGACCTTTCAGATTGTGATAAGGTGTTTAGAGTTGAGGGAGACAATATGGAGGCGTTACCGATAATGATACTCGTAAAGAGGAGTAGGGCTTTACCTGTGAGCTTTTACACTAACTGGAAAAACAACGGGGAAGCTGAAAACCGCATAGAGTAAGCATAAAATCAACATTCAAACATATGAACTGCCGGGACTAAATAAGGTGCCACCCAACCTCCATATCTAAAACCACCTGATGTATTTTCCTTAGGTCCACCTGGCGCCTTCATTACTCCATCTAATGTAACCATGGATAAGACTATTATTTTTCTCATAGTATTTATTCTTTAAAAATTCTTTCAACATTTATTTTGTTACGATACAAATTTCGACAATAAAGATTGTGCTATTGTTGTGTAAATGCGACAATCTTAATGGCTTAATACGACAAGTATTGATAGTACTGCACCTACAAGGTTAAATTGTGACGATCTCCGCTAACAGCGGGCGTTTGGCAAAGGAGAGGAGCATTACCTCGTTAGCGCTTTTTTATTTTATGGCATATGCTTTTGCAAACCCCCGTCAATATAAAAGATAGCGTTAAATTGTGTGATGAAGCAACATATTTTTCTAACGGTATTTACCTTGTTTATGTTTTTTACCACAATAAAAGCACAGAACATTGAAAAGAAAACAGTTCATGCAGGAGAAAGTTTAGCTGCATTTTTCTACTACCGCTTTCCCACATTTACAAATGCAAATGTAAAATTAAAAAGCGGGGAATCTGTCGCATCAAAATTGAATTTTAACTTACTCATATCCGAAATGCAGTTTATAGATCCGCATGGAGATACGCTTAGTATTGCAAAGCCGGAAGATATTGACAGCATTGCGTTAGGAGGTAGCTTGTTTTTTTATAAAGACGGTTACAAAGAAATTGTGGGAGGCAACGATTCCATAAAGTTGGTGATAGTAAGAAAGGTAACTTATGAGCCCATACAAATTGGTGCCATGGGCCTTCGTAGCCGCAGCGGCGTTGGAATAGACAACTATGCTTCTCTGTTAGCTAATTCAGCAGAGAAGCAATTGACTCTAAATGTAGATGTTGATATAACAACGGAAACAACTTATTTTCTAACCAGTAACAACAGCGTTATGGTGAAGGCAAATAGAACAGCCTTTCTTACCTTGTTTTCAAAAAATAGCGAAGCCATCCAGGCGTATCTCAAAACCGACAAGCCTTCTTTTAATAAAGAGAAAGACATCAAAAAACTCCTGGATTTTTGTGGTGGTTTACATTAAAACAACCACGTCAGTAAAATGTTTATTGCTCTAACATGTTTAATGAATGCCTGTGTACCACTAAGTATTGTGCCAGGTGGTTAGAGAATAATTAACTGAACATTTTTCAAACCAACAATAAGCTACAAATCAATCTTTGGTAAAATTGCTGCTT
>JAYWAU010000271.1:0-4451 GCA_043782265.1 Ferruginibacter sp.
GGCAAAATTAACACCAGGGCCGGAATCGTCATCTCCAACCAAAACATTTGTCAGTGGATTTACAGGATTGAAACCAGCAGGACTGTAAAGAAATCCATAGGTATCAAAATTAATTGAACCTGAGCATACAATGGTTAATAATCCAGGGGCCAATACTGTATAAGGAATTAAATCGTAAGATACATTTATACCTTGCGTGGAAAGAACTGTTGGAGGAGCTCCTTCAGTTGGCCTGTTAAATGTTGGGTCTGATGAAGTAATAGCACCCGATATAGTTTGGGCACCCGCAATTTGGATACAAATTCCTGTGTAGAGTAGAAGTAAAACTTTTTTCATAATAAATGTATTAAAGTTAGAGATAATAAATAAATTGGATTTATACAGGCGAACGAAATACTACATTGATAACCGGTACAAATCAGAGAAATAATTGTTTACAATTATTGCTTAAAGGGAAGATTGGGATTTAAAAGAAGCTGTATTTAAAACGCAGAATTAATATGGCTAATTAATTATTCAAGTGAGTTAAAATAAGCTAAGTTTTTGTGGAGGAATTGTGATTTAGAGGTACAATCAATCATAAAATTAGCCAAAAAATTTTCATTTCCAAATTAATTTTTTCATTTAACAAAATAGATAAGAAAGGAAAAGTGTAAATCTTATTATATTTTACAGAGATGATTATGTTTGCTAACTAATTGCGAGTCCTTAAATATTCATCAATTAAACAATTAAAAATCCTGAAAATAAGGCGAACTAAAGCTTGCGAAATTTTATCATGCTTCAATAGACAAATTTCTAATATAATATGACTATAAAATTCAATGAATATAACCTTCTCTTTCAGCACGCTTTTACAATTTCCAAGGGAACCAAAACTCATCAACCTACATTTGTGGTTGAGCTGGAATACTTTGGCATAAAAGGTTATGGGGAGGCCCCAGCTATTAGTTACTACAATATATCCGTTCAAAAAATGATAGAGGATCTGGAAAGAAAGAAGCAATTTGTAGAAAAATTTGCCTTCTCTGATCCGGAAAGATATTGGCACTATCTGCATCATTTATTTCCTGCGAACCCGTTTTTAGTTTGTGCATTGGATATGGCAGCCTGGGATTTATATGGAAAATTAAAAGGAAAACAATTACGTATTTTATGGAATTTAGACGATAGTAAAATTCCAGTTACGGATTATACAATTGGAATTGATACTGTTGAAAAAATGGTTGAAAAAATGAAAGAAAAGCCATGGCCAATCTACAAAATAAAGGTTGGCGTGCCAAATGATTTAGAGATGGTGAGGGAATTAAGAAAACATACAAATGCCATTTTTAGGGTAGATGCCAATGCGGGATGGACTTTGGAAGAAGCACTTGAAAAAATACCTGTGTTAAAAGACCTGGGAGTTGAAATGATAGAACAACCACTGGCAAATGATAATTGGGAAGGCATGAAAGTATTGTTTAAAGCTTCAGCTTTACCACTGTTTGCTGATGAAAGTTGTGTGTCAGAATCAGATGTTGAAAAATGTTACGGTTTCTTTCACGGGATTAATATTAAGCTAACCAAATGCAGTGGCATTACCCCTGCCCGAAGAATGATTGAACAGGCTAAAATGCTGAATATGAAAATAATGCTTGGCTGTATGAATGAATCTTCAGTTGGTACGGCAGCTATTGCTCAACTTGCTCCTTTGGTTGACTATGTAGATATGGATGGGCCGCTATTGCTTGCAGAAGATATTGCAGCTGGTGTTAGCTTTGATTATGGCAGCATTTGCTATAATGATTTGCCTGGATTAGGAATACGTATCAACCCTTTTTAAATTTTATTTGGTAAAATAATTTATCAGTCTTTACTTTGTGCAATCAATGAAGCAAATTACTCACATACATCACCATCATTTTTTACCGCAGGGTAAGCAATGTTGATTTGTATGTAATCAAAACATATTTTCAAAGGGCTTACTCAAAAGGTAAGCCCTTTTTATTGCCCCTATCCCCTGAAGGGGAATAAGAAAACATTATTAAAATAGAAGACTAAACAATTTATTTATGTTAAAAATTGCAGTTCAAAAATCGGGGAGGTTGTACGAAGATTCTATCAGGCTTTTAAAAGAGTGTGGTATTGAATTAAATAACGGAAATAAACAATTAAAGGCTGCAGCTTTTAATTTTCCGATAGAAGTATTTTTTTTAAGGGATGATGATATCCCGCAGTATGTGTATGACGGTGTTGCAGATATTGGAATTGTAGGAGAAAATGTATTATTAGAAAAAGAGAAAGATATTGACCTTGTATACAGGTTAGGTTTTGGAAAGTGTCGTTTAAGTATTGCCATACCAAAATCAATGCAATATCAATCTTCAGGTGATTTAAACGGACTGAAAATTGCCACCACTTACTCAAACATTTTGCATAATTACCTGGCTAAAAATGAAATTATTGCAGAGATACATGAAATTAGCGGTTCGGTAGAAATAGCGCCTGGCATAGGTTTGGCTGATGCTATCTGCGATTTGGTAAGTAGCGGAAGCACACTTTTTACCAATGGATTAAAAGAAGTGGAAGTTATTTTACAATCCGAAGCTGTATTAACTGCCAACAAAAAATTGTCAGTAGAAAACAAAGCCATTCTTGATAAATTATTGTTGCGCATTAATGCTGTTAAAACGGCAAAAAATAATAAATATATTTTACTTAATGCACCTAACGATCAATTAAAAAATATCTCCCGATTATTGCCCGGTATAAAAAGTCCTACCATTGTGCCTTTGGCAGAAGAGGGTTGGAGCAGCGTACAGAGTGTGGTGAATGAAAATGATTTTTGGGATGTAATTGAAAAATTAAAATCTTTTGGTGCCGAAGGAATCATTGTATTACCGATTGAAAAAATGATTGTTTAAAACTTCTTTTTTGGAAATAGGGGATAATTTATTTTTATGGAAAATATTTTTATAAATCCATTGAAAGAACAATGGAAAGCAATTTTAGAAAGACCTGCTTTTGATAGCAAATCGTTGGAAAATATTGTTACTCCTATTTTGCTGGATGTTAAATTGAATGGAGATGCGGCTATAAAAAAATATGCAGCAAAGTTTGATAGTATTGAATTGACAGAATTGAAAGTTAGTGAGGAGGAAATAATGGAAGCAGTTGCATTGGTGGATAATGAGTTGAAAGTAGCCATTGATTTGGCAAAAAATAACATTACTAAATTTCATGCAGCACAAAAAGAAGTTATTGCGCAAATTGAAACAACTCCAGGGGTAGTTTGCTGGAGAAAATCAATCGCTATTCAAAAAATTGGATTGTATATTCCCGGAGGTTCGGCTCCTTTATTTTCAACTTTATTGATGTTAGGAATACCTGCAGTGCTGGCTGGTTGTAGCGAAATTGTTGTTTGTACACCTGCCGATAAAAATGGAAAGATAAATCCGGTAATCTTATATGTTGCACAATTAATCGGGTTGAAAAATATTTATAAAACGGGTGGGGCGCAAGCCATTGGTGCCATGGCTTATGGCACAGAAACGGTTCCTCGGGTGTACAAAATTTTTGGCCCGGGTAACCAGTATGTTACTGGTGCAAAACAATTGGTTAATAAAGAAGGCATTGCTATTGATATGCCTGCGGGTCCTAGTGAGGTAGCTGTATATGCTGATGAAACTGCAAACCATGGTTTTGTTGCAGCAGATTTGCTTAGCCAGGCAGAACATGGTGCTGATAGCCAGGTAATATTAGTGGCAACTACGCAGGAGATCGTTAATAAGGTGCAAAAGGAGATTGATAAACAACTGGCTGTTTTATCAAGAAATGGAATTGCGGCAAAAGCTTTGCAGAATGCACGTTTTATAGTTATTGAAAATGTTGATGCCGCTTTTGAACTGTTGAATGAATATGCCGCAGAACATTTAATTATTTCATCCAACAATGCCTTTGTATTAGCTGAAAAAGTTATTAATGCGGGAAGTGTTTTCCTTGGGCATCTTTCTCCTGAAAGTGTTGGTGATTATGCATCTGGAACAAACCATACTTTGCCTACGAATGGTTATGCAAAAGCTTACAGCGGAGTTTCGCTGGATAGTTTTGTAAAGAAAGTAACCTTTCAGCAACTTAGTAAAGAGGGTATTAAAAATATCGGGAATGCAGTAGAATTAATGGCAGCAGCAGAAGGATTAGACGCTCATAAAAATGCAGTAAGCATTCGATTAAAAAGCTAGCATATAGCCTTTAAAGATTAAAAATATGATTTCTTTTAAATTGTTAACTCAAGCTAATAAATTGGATATTATCCCATTTTTAAAATTATTAAATCAAAATATACCGGAAGATATTTTGGAAAGCAGGCTTACCGAAATGTT
Organism: Ferruginibacter sp.; assembly: GCA_043782265.1. Lineage (GTDB taxonomy): Bacteria > Bacteroidota > Bacteroidia > Chitinophagales > Chitinophagaceae > Ferruginibacter. Next base: position 4,365 of record JAYWAU010000271.1, read on the forward strand.
TACACAGGGCTATAAATGTGTTGGCATTTTTGATGAGGATAAGCTGATTGGTATTTCGGGTTTATGGATCATAACAAAATATTATGT
>JAYWAU010000272.1:0-4451 GCA_043782265.1 Ferruginibacter sp.
GCCTGAATAAAAAATATCTTGATATTCAAAAATTTAAAAACCTAATGATATCCTTACCAGATAGCGGACTTGCCTATCAGGATCACCCCATTGCGGCTTTTATTTTATTGGAAAATAGAAGCAAAAAAGTTTTTTTTATAGATAAAATTTTATTCAAGTACAGAATATTTGGTAATAACCACAGTGGTAAAAGTAATGACTTAGTAAGTGCTTTGCGAACAATAAAAAAATCTCAGGCAAACAGTATTAGAACAAGTCATCTCGTCGCACAACATCCTGATTTAATTGAGGAAAATAAAAAGCAAAAAAACGGACTTACATACAATATATTTCTTGAGCAACTTTATACTAAAAATTACCTGATAGCAATCAAAAAATATTTTTATATGGTAATTAATTCATGGACTTTAAAAAAAACAATTCACGAAACCAAGCGATTGCTTGCAGTAATTATTTTTGGTCCTGATAAGTTTTTGGGTATGAAATAAAATTGTCCTCTAAAGCTATTATATGATATTACTAAACTTAAGAAACTACAACTCTTTTCAGGTATTCACCATAACCACTTTTACTCAATCCTGCTGCTAGTTTTAACAACTGTTCTTTATTGATAAATCCCATTCTGTAAGCTATTTCTTCAGGGCATCCTATTTTTAAACCTTGTCTTTTTTCTATTACTCTTACGTATTCACTTGCATCATTCAACGATTCAAATGTACCGGTATCCAACCACGCAAAACCTCGGTCTAACACACCTACTTTTAATTTTTTATTTTTAAGATAAATTCTGTTGACATCTGTAATTTCATATTCACCCCTTGGGCTTGGGGGTATGTTTTTAGCAATCTTCACCACTTCATTATCATAAAAATATAAACCGGGAACAGCGTAATTACTTTTGGGCCGATCTGGTTTTTCTTCTATGCTTACAGCATTTAATGAGGCATCAAATTCAACCACTCCATACCTTTCCGGATCGCTAACAGGATAAGCAAATATTACAGCACCATCAGGGTTTGCTGAATCCTGCAATAATTTACTGAACCCGCTACCATAAAAAATATTATCCCCAAGTACCAATGCTACACTATCAGTACCAATAAATTTTTCACCAATTACAAATGCCTGTGCCAATCCATTTGGAATTTCCTGTTTGGCGTAGGATATTTTGCAACCCCATTGTGAGCCATCGCCTAACAGCCGAATAAACTGCGCCTGGTCATCTGGTGTAGTAATAATTAATATTTCCTTTATCCCTGCCAGCATCAAAGTACTTAGCGGATAGTATATCATTGGTTTATCGTAAATAGGCATCAATTGTTTGCTAATACCCATCGTTATGGGATATAGCCTTGTGCCACTTCCACCTGCTAAAATAATTCCTTTCATATTTTCTTAACCCTTAACTTAAAGAGTAGTGCTTTTATCTTTTGTGATATTGTTGCTGGTAATAATTTTGGTAGTTTCCGCTTGTAACGTGATTAAGCCATTCCGTATTGTTAAGATACCAATCAATAGTTTTGGAAATACCTTCTTCAAATTGTAAAGACGGCAACCATCCCAATTCATTTTTAAGTTTGGTGGCATCTATGGCATACCGCAAATCATGGCCAGCTCTGTCTTTTACGTATGTAATAAGCTTTTCAGAAGCCCCTTTTTCTCTGCCCAATTTTTCGTCCATTTGTCTGCATAATTCTTTTACCAAATCAATATTTGTCCATTCATTGTGCCCGCCAATGTTATACGTTTCGCCGATTTTACCTGTATGAAAAATTACATCAATTGCCCTAACATGATCTTCGACATATAACCAATCTCTAATATTCTGCCCTTTGCCATAAATTGGCAAAGGTTTATTATTAATGATATTGTGAATACAAAGCGGAATCAATTTTTCGGGAAAATGAAAAGGACCGTAATTATTACTACAATTAGAAATTTTAACAGGGAGGTGATATGTATGATAAAATGCCCTAACCAAATGATCGGAAGCTGCTTTGGATGCAGAGTATGGGCTGCGAGGATCATACGCAGTTTCTTCCGTAAAAAATCCTTCCGCACCCAGTGAACCGTATACTTCGTCGGTAGAAATATGGTAGAAGATTTTGTTTTCAAAATTATCCTTCCAAAATTCTTTTGCGGTTTGCAATAAGCATCCTGTACCCATTACATTGGTAGAAACAAATGCCAAAGGATCTGTAATTGATCTGTCTACATGGCTTTCTGCTGCACAATGTAACACTGCGGTAAACTGATGTTTTTCAAATAACAATCGTAGAAAAGGCAAGTCGGTTATATCTCCTTTTACAAACTGATAGTTAGGTTGTCCCTCAACATCTTTTAAATTTTCAAGGTTACCTGCATAGGTAAGATTATCAAGGTTTACAATATTATATTGAGGATACTTGATTACAAATAGTCTTGTTAAATGAGAGCCTATAAATCCAGCCCCACCGGTAATTAAAATAGTGTGCATTGTGTTATTTACTTTAAAATAGATCAAAAATATAGATAAATAAAATATCAATCATTATCTAATTATAAAGGTTAATAGAGAAAGGTTATCAATTTTTGTCAATACCTTTAAACGTATTTTAACCGGTTAACCTGTCAAAGTGCTTTTTCCATTTGCAGCCTAATCAAAAACTTTAGATGCTTACTTATTACGATGCAGTATTGGCACCGCTTTACTTTATTTTAATACTATTGTTATTAATATGGTGGAAGCGAAAATACTATGGCAATACTCCTATTGGGAAATACATTATTCCCTGTTTTATCTTAAAAGTTTTTTGTTGTGTTTTGTTGGCCTGTATATTTAATTTCTATTATGGTTATGGGGATATGATAACCTATTTCAAGGGGTCTCATGAAATATGGAATGCTGCAAAAGAAAGCCCGTTATATGGATTAGAACTGATTTTTAAACCGATAGAAAACTGCTCTTTTGGTGCTCAAAAATATGCCGACCAATTGATTAATCCAATTCATGCTCATTCAACTTTGTCACTATTTAAATTTACCGGGTTTTTGAGTATTTTTTGCTTTGGCACATACCTCCCAATCGCATTTTTCTTTTCTCTATTAGCATTTTGGGGAACCTGGAGAATATTTATTGTTTTTTATGAAGAGTATCCTGAACATCATAAAGCTATTGCGTTGGGTTGCTTATTTGCCCCTTCTGCTCTTTTATGGGGTACAAACATATTAAAAGATCCTCTTTGTATGTATGGTCTTGGTCTTTGTGTTACAAGTTTATTTGCCATTATTAAAAGACGGTTAAAACTTGTTAACATCATTGAGTTTATAATTGGATCTGTTTTATTAATTTCTTTTAAAGAATATATTTTTTATATTTTTTTACTTGCTGTTTTATTTACGTTTTTGTTTAGGTATAAAAGTCGTTATCCTATTATAAAAACTATTTTTTATTTTATAACAATTATAGGATTAGTGGCGGGTGCCTTGTGGGCTTATAAGAATGTACAGTTATTAGGAAGTCTGGTGTATATTAATTTTACAGAATCAGCTCAAAAAATTCAAAATGCCCAAAATATCCAAACAGAAGAAGGGGCTTCAGGCTATATTTTACCAGGCCTTACTGACTTTTCTGCATGGGGTATTTTTCGAAGCTATGTGCTGGCTTTAAATGTAGCATTATTCAGGCCTTATATTTGGGAGGTACGTAATCCGCTTATGCTTTTAAATGCCGTTGAATCTACTGCAATACTATTGCTCACTTTTTACTTATTAATCAAAACAAAGTTTACCTATTTTTTTAAATTTGCTTTGCAAAAACCTATTTTATTCTTTGGCTTAATCTTTAGTTTGTTACTTGCACCTTTGGCAGGTTATATTTCGTTTAATTTTGGAACACTGGTGCGGTATAAATTTCCAATGGTACCCTTTTTATATACCTACTTACTTTTGTTATACATGGATGTAAAATATAAAAAACTCAATGACCAGCATATTGTTAAATATGAACCGGTTAGCGCAGGTGAAAAATTATTATAAAAGAAGTTTTTCAATTCTACCAAGTAATGGCTTTTCAATTTTCCGATGAACCAAATCACTTATGATACATAAGAAAAATAGTGAGCATATTAATTCTACAAAAGCTATCCAAACGTTATCATTTTTTAAAAAAGGATGTATTAATCGCAAAAAAACATTCATAATAAAAGGGTGTATCAGGTATATAACATAACTCGCATTTCCCAACCTGTACAGCCATTGATAAACCAAGGAATCTGTTCGCCAGCTATTTTCAGACATCACAAAAAAAGAAGTAATAAAAAAGGAGGGAATCCCATAAAGAAGCAACCTGTTTCCTTCCAACTGATTAAAGTTAAAATAACCCATTATAAAAAAACTAAGGAAACTGATAACACCTAAAAAAAAAAGAGCCCGTTTTTTATTAAAGCGCATCTTGTAGTTTTTATACAACC
>JAYWAU010000273.1:0-12274 GCA_043782265.1 Ferruginibacter sp.
TAACCGACGTATATGGCAGAATACTGGAAGTAAAAAGTATGTATGCCAATTCAACAATTAAAATAGGTGCATCCTACACACCGGGTGGTTATTTCGTACAGTTTACTCAGGGAAAACAGCGTCAACAACTGAAACTTATAAAGACCATGAAAAAGTAGTATGCGGATAAATAACCTTTGTGTGACAGTCTCTTTATGACTTAAGTTATATGTTGATTTCACTTTGATTATGTGTACTAAAACAACAACACCAGACGGGATACTCCGGCTGGTGTTGTTGTTTTAAATCGATATTTAAAAAGGCCGTAATTAAGTTGCCTTAAACGGGCTATTACAATTAGTGTTTAAATTGAAAGTTAAAAGAAATAACGTTTGAATTTAACTCGGTGGTTTGTGTGTAATGACCGTACCTTATTTCCAATGAACTTAACTGCGATTTAAAAATGCTACCGGGTGGAGCCAAATGAATACCCACACCATAGTAACTGCTGTTAAAAGCCGAGTAAGCATAATTGCTGGTGTAATAAGTATCCGTTGACGGGTGCGCCATGTAAGGTGCAAAATACTGTGATGCCGTTTGTGTATAGAAGCGGTAGAAAGGAGACACTGAAAAGAACGGTGTTAATTTAACAGGTACTTCCAAACTGGCTGTGTGAGATTTAATACCCCAGTCGTCGGTAAAGTACCGGTAGTAACTTCTGAAAATTATATTATCACCCAAAAAATAATTCAATCTTAAACCAACAGGAAGTTTGTACCGGTTGGTGGGCAGGTTCTCTGTGTGCACGCTGGCATCAGTAAAATAAACCCTGTGAAAAGGCAACGCTAAATAGCCGTTCTGTGCTACCACATCCATTAACAGTGCAGCCTGAAAATTCTTATTAATAATCTGTGTGTAAGCCAGTGAACCTGTATAGGTATACCTTGGCGAAGATGGAATAGAAACTTTACTATCTCCACCGCTATAACCAACACCACTGCCACTTGCAGATGTTACAACAGTAGTAACAGTAGTTGTTGTAGCAGGAATTAATTCTGAAGGATAAATTAATTTTACCTTGTCGAAATAAGCACTCACTTTGGTACTTAACTCGCCGCCTTTACCAATTTTGTGCGAATAGCTGGCATCCATTGCAATGGAATGGTAATTGTATTCGCTTGAATAATAGGCACCAAAACCAAGGGTTGTTCCTTTTTTATTTTCTACCGAATAATTGATAGAAGGATAAATTCTTGTGCCACCTGTTTTTGAGGCACCTGTCTTACTTACATAAGCAGAAGAAGCTGCTGTATGATGATCGATACCAATACCTGTGGTGAGTGTGTATTTGTGGCCTTGCATATCACTGCCTGCAAATTTAAGTTCTAACCCATTGCTAAGATCGGTTACTTTTTCAGTGCCGATGCCACCGGTTACTGCTGAGTGATTCCCGTTTTGGTGGTAATAACTGGAAACGATATTTGTTTCTTCCAGTTGCAATGGCTTATCAATATATCCTGTTGATATTTCCTTTGATACATCGCTTATAGTGTCTTTTTTTACTGCCTGCGAAAATGCATTCAGCAATAAAAGATAAAGCCCTATAACGGTTAAGCATACTTTTTTCATGAAAACGTTGTTAAATGATTTAATTAGTTACATCCGCACCCACCGCCGGTTTTACCACCGTTGGCTCCTGAAGCTCCTTCCCTGTACGACTGAAAATTCTGTTCTGCTTTTTCAATCTTTCTTGCAGAGAGGCCCATCTCGGCATCATTTAATTTATTTTTCTGGTACTCCTTTACGGTGGTGCAGGAACTAACTGAACCAACCAATAGCGCTGCCAATAATAGTTTGGATAATGGGTATTTTTTCATGCTGTTGTATTTAGTTTAAATGAATATTACTGGAGGTATATACTTTGTCGTTATCGTCTACAATAATTACTTCAATGTCTTTTATTTGGTTTATTAAACCAAGGCCTGCTTTAACTCCCATGATGGTTACAGGGGTTGCCATCGCATCTGCTATCTCTGCATTTTTTGTTATTACGGTTACACTTTTAATACCTGTCACCGGCAAGCCCGTTCTTGGATTAATGGTATGCGAATATTTTTTACCATCAACCACAATAAACTTTTCGTAGTTGCCCGAGGTGGCTACTGCCAACCCGGTAATGTTGATAAATGAAAAAAGTTTGCCTGAAATATTTGGGTCAGCAATGCCAATGGTCCATTCATTGCCGTCCGGCTGGAGGCCCCATGTGGCGAGGTCTCCGGAGGCATTTACCACGCCGCTTTCTACGCCCATTTCCTGCATCAGTTTCTTTGCCATTTCTGCTGCATAGCCTTTTCCAATTCCTCCAAAACCAATCCGCATACCCTTTTCTTTTAAAAAGACGGTGGTAGTTTCGCTGTCTAAAATAATGTTACGGTAATTAATTAACCGCACCATTGCTGCTGCGGTTTCTTTATCAGGCAGGGCCTGCAGATGGGTATCAAAATTCCACAGGCCTTTATCAATAGAACCATAAGTAATATCGAAAGCACCTTGTGTTAAATTAGATATCCTGATGGAACGTTCTATCAAACCAAATGTTTCCTTACTTATTTTAACCGGGGCTATACCGGCATTGCGGTTAATCAAATTGGTTTCGCTGGTATCCTTGTAAGTAGTAAGCAATGCTTCAATCCTTTTAATTTCGACGATGGCAGCATTGATTCTCACGGCAGCCCAATCTTCATTGGTTGCCACCACGCTAATTTCAAACTGGTTACCCATCAACAGGGCCTTCACTTTAAAAAGTTGTTGCTGTTTACTCATTATTTATCCTGGTCAATTGCAAACTGAAGTTCTTCTACAAATTCTTCCTGGCTTCCTTTGGGCGTGCCTTCCCATGCTTTAATTACTTTGCCATTTTCGTTTAGCAATACCGTTAAAGGAAAACTGCCTTTTGAATTGTATTGATCGGCAAGAGCATCATTTATTTTTTGCTGTTCTTTGGGCAATTGATTTTTTTTAAGGCGGGGAAAATCAGCATTGAGCATTACAAGGTTTGCTTCTGCAAAATTTTGAAACGGAGCACTTGCAAAAAGTTCTTTGTGTAATTTAATGCAGGGGCCACACCAGTCAGATCCGGAGAAATTGAGCAGAATATGCTTGTGTTCTTTTTTTGCAAGCAGCTTCACCTCATCCATATTGTAGTGCCAGTTAACAAACGACATACAGATAATTGCCAAAACAAACAATGGAATTTTCTTCATACTTATTTTTTTGCAGATTGTATTAAACCTGTTAGATAAACCTGGTTGTTTAAAGGTTGGGTTGCGAATCAAAAAGAAAAGTTAATTCAAATTAATTGTCATGTAACAATAGTAAAATGGACATTTAATAAAAAAAATAAAAGTAAGATTTAGGTGGTTAATCAACCGTTAATGGAAAGGAAATTGCACGCAATAAAATGTTAAATGTTGGAAGAAAAAAAGCCCGTGCTTCACCTGAGTAATCAGAGGAAGCATAGGCAGGAAAGCTTTTCGTAAATTATGTATAAAAGACTTTTTTATAGATGAATTAGTTCAGATACATTTATGAAAAGCCATCATTATCTTGGCCCAATACCTCTTGGTTTAGGTAATTCTTTTCTTGGCAATTTTTCATCCCTGTTGGCTGCATTGTAAACAAAAGATGCAACGATGGTGGCAGCCTGTGTAAGATCGGCAGCAATCAGGTGATCATAACTATCCATGTTGGTATGGTGTGTACGGGTGCTGTATTCAATTTCATCCTGTATAAACTGAAAGCCCGGAATACCAACTGCATCAAAAGCCAAATGATCTGTGCCGCCCGTGTTGGAGATGGTAAGGGTTTTAGCACCCAATACATTAAAGGGTTCCAGCCATTGTGTAAAAATTGGACGTACTTTATCATTGCCCTGCAGGTAAACACCCCTTATTTTTCCTGTACCATTATCCAAATTAAAATAAGCTGCTATTTTTGAATGAGTTGGTTTCAATTCCATCGTTGCAGGATCAGCAAAATGGTTTTTTACATATGCACGTGAACCAAGCAATCCCTGTTCTTCGCCGCTCCACAATGCAATGCGGATGGTACGCCTAGGCTTAACACCGCTTTCTTTTAAAATGCGGACAGCTTCTAACATAACGGCACTGCCTGCTGCATTGTCTGTTGCACCGGTTGCTCCCTGCCAGCTATCAAGGTGGCCACCCAGCATAACAATTTCATCGCTAAGATCTGTACCTTTTATTTCTGCAATTACATTGTATCCTTTCAGGTCTTTATTAAAAAATTCAGTTTGTACATCCACATCTAACTTTAACGGATAGCCGCTGTTTGCAAGTCGCACAAGGCTCATATAATCTTCCATTGCTATTACAATATCCAATATATTTTCAGCATCATTTGCGCCATACGCTCCGCCCCCCTGCACAAATAAGGTACCGTCCTGCCCACGGGGATTCATGCTTAGCAAAGCAACCGCACCTTCTTTTGTGGCAAGTTCTTTTAGCCAGGTGGCCATTGTTGCTGCACCTCTGCCCCGGTTGTGTCGTGGATCTGCTGTGTCAGGTACCGCGGTTGACATTTTTTCCAATTCTTCATCTGTATGACGGGTTGCATCTGTAACAAAACTTTGTTTCAACGTATCGTTGCGGTAAAGCAATACCAGCTTCCCTTTTAGTTTACCCCTATAAGCATCCAGTCCTGCAGAGTCAGTAGCTTTCACCAGCACAACTTCGGCATGTTGTAAACCATCACTTCCCTTCGTCCATGTTTTTGGAAAACCAATCAGTGGACGATAATAGGGTGCTGTCATGGCGATGTAGGACTTTTTTAATTCCCAGCTCTTTCCAAAATCGCCCCATGGTTCCAATGCAGCATTTGTTAGCCCCCATTTCTCCAGTTGGGTACGGGCCCAGTTGGCAGCCCTGAAATAGCCAGGTGAATTGGTAAGTCTTGGCCCTGAAACATCTGTTAAATGAAAGGCAAGATCCATTACTTTAGAATTTTCAAGTCCTTCTTTTTTTATAGCATCGATGGCTTTGCGGTCCATTTTTTCCTGGGCAACTACGCTGCCAACCAGCAGGCAGGCTAGTACAAATAAGCTGATATTCTTTTTCATGAAATGGTAATTTTAGTTAAAGGAAGTTAAGCAATATATTTTATTTCGTTGGATACCAGGGCGCATTTCAAATTGTCGCAGACTTCAGGGTTGCCAACCTTTCGAAAGCTACTGCTGAATAGGAATAATTCAACAAAAGGTTGGCAACCCTCGCTACAATTTGTAATACCACCATTCGGTTATCCTTTAAACCAACAACCGCATTCTGAATTAACAGGATGCGGTTGTACTATATATCAGAAGGGTTATTTTCCTTTACCAAACTCAATGGCAGCATGGGCAGCAGCCAGCAATGCAATTGGCACTCTAAAGGGAGAACAGCTAACATAGTTCATACCTATGCGATGGAAAAACTTAACGCTTTCCGGGTCGCCGCCATGTTCGCCACAGATACCTACTTTTAAATGCGGCTTTGTTTTCCTTCCTCTGTCGATACCAATTTTTACTAACTCTCCTACTCCATCCTGGTCAATTGTCTGAAACGGATCTTCATTCAATACTTTCAGGTCCATGTATTGTGGTAAAAATCCACCGACATCATCTCTGCTAAAACCAAAACTCATCTGGGTTAAATCGTTTGTACCAAAGCTAAAGAAGTCGGCTACCTCCGCCATTCTATCTGCCCTTAAAGCAGCCCTTGGTGTCTCAATCATGGTGCCGTAGAGGTAGGGTATTTTTTTAACTTTCATTTTTTCACATACTTCTTTGTACACCCTGTCTACAATTACCTTTTGATGTATTAATTCATTCACCGTACAGGTAACCGGTACCATAATTTCAGGGAACGCTTTTTTACCGGCTTTCAATAATTCTGCCGTTGCTTCCAGTATGGCCCTCACCTGCATTTCAGTAATTTCAGGATAACTAACACCAAGGCGTACCCCACGATGACCGAGCATTGGATTGTTTTCGTGCAATGCCAGCACCCGTCTGCGCAACATGCTCATACTAATGTGCAGTTCTTTGCTTAACTCCTGCAATTTGGCAATATCATGTGGCACAAATTCGTGCAATGGCGGATCAAGCAAACGGATGGTTACGGGATAACCACTCATCACTGACATGGTATCTTTTATATCTTTTTTTACAAAAACAAACAACTCTTTTAAAGCCTGTCTTCTTTCAATTTCTGTTTTACTTAGTATCATCTTACGCAGTAAAGACAATGGCTGTTCGCTGCCCTCTCCATAAAACATATGTTCTGTGCGGAACAGCCCAACGCCCTCTGCACCAAATTTCAGTGCATGTGCTGCATCTTCCGGTGTTTCTGCATTGGCTCTTACTTTTAATGTTCGCTCTTTGTTAACCAGTTTCATCAGGTTTTTGTAAGATTGGTTTTGATGCAAATCAATATCTACCAATGCCATGCTGCCCAAATAAACAAGCCCCTTTGTACCATCCAAACTTAGCCAGTCGCCTTCTTTAATAAAGGTTCCGTCATTGGCTTTAAAAGATTTTGTATCACTGTGTATTTCAATATCTGCACAACCCACAATACAGCATTTACCCCAGCCTCTTGCAACCAATGCTGCATGCGATGTCATACCTCCTTTGGTTGTTAAGATGGCCTGCGATTTATGCATTCCATCTACATCTTCAGGCGAAGTTTCTTCTCTTACCAAAATAACTTTTTCGCCCTTGCCCGCCCATTCTACTGCATCTGCAGAGGAAAATACCACACGCCCTTTAGCACCACCGGGGCCTGCAGGCAACCCTTTGGCAATTGGCCTGGTTACTTTTTGTATAGCAGGGTCCAGCATGGGTAATAATAATTCAACAAGCTGATTGGGAGCCACTCTCATAATGGCTGTTCTTGCATCAATCAGTTTTTCAGCATACATATCGCTGACCATTTTTACGGCTGCAATACCATTGCGTTTACCCACCCTGCATTGCAGCATGTAGAGCTTGCCTTTTTCAATGGTGAACTCAATATCCTGCATGTCTTTATAATGCAGCTCTAATCTTTTTTGAATGTCGAATAATTCTTTGTAGGCAACGGGCATTGTTTCCTGTAGTGTTGGCAAATCTTTACTTTGGTCATTTTTAGAATAATCATTCACGGGTGCCGGCGTACGGATACCTGCCACCACATCTTCTCCCTGTGCATTCAACAGGTACTCCCCATAAAATTTATTCTCCCCACTGCCGGGGTTTCTTGTAAAGGCAACCCCTGTTGCACTGGTATCGCCCATATTACCAAACACCATCGATTGCACACTAACCGCAGTACCCCATTCATCCGGAATTTTTTCAATACGCCTGTATTCAATAGCACGCTTACCGCTCCAACTGGTAAACACCGCCCCAATGCTACCCCACAATTGTTCATACGGATCTTCAGGAAATGGTTTGCCCAGCACTTTTAAAATGGTGGTTTTAAAATCTTTTACGAGCGCTTTTAATTCGGGTACTGTAATATCTGTATCAAATTTATAGCCTTGTTTGTATTTTAGTTTCTCCAGCTTTTCATCCAATACTTTCCTGATTCCTTTCCCTGTTTTAGGTTCTATGCCTCCTGCTTTTTCCATCACCACATCTGCATACATCATTATTAAACGGCGATAAGCATCATAGGCAAAACGTTCGTCGCCAGATTGTTTTATAACACCCAAAATTGTTTTTTCATTTAACCCTATATCCAGCACAGTTTCCATCATGCCCGGCATAGAACGTCTTGCCCCTGAACGTACCGATACCAGCAATGGATTGTTGGCATCACCAAATTTTTTACCAATTTCCTTTTCAACTGCAGCCAATGCTTTTTGTACCTGGCCATTTAATTCTACAGGATATTTCTTTTTATTTTTATAGTATGCCGTGCATACTTCTGTAGTGAGTGTAAATCCCGGGGGAACGGGTAACCGGAGTTTTGGATGCCCGGCCATTTCTGCAAGATTAGCACCTTTGCCTCCCAATAAATTTTTCATAGATTCATTTCCATCTGCTTTACCGCCACCAAAATAATAAACATATTTGATAGCTTTTTTTACCTGTGCCATATGTACATTTTAGATTTATAAATTGATGCATATTACGCCCAAAGCAGCTTTTATTTTATTACCTGCATCATGCTGAAAGGTGATCGTTATCACGTTTTTATAAACTGTATAACTATTGCTTTATGAATGCAGTTTAGTTAACATTTTAATGCCGGTTTTATCGGGGAATTAATAAACTAACTGAGGATAGTAGCTGGATAGTTGTATTTGAATGCCGCAGATAAATACACTACAAAAATTATTACATTTACAACAAGTATTTCCAGCCATGCAACGTAAAATATTTCTTTACCTTCTTTTTATTTTGGGCTGCACTAACAATGCACTAAAGGCGCAGACTATCCGTGATGAAATGACAAAGAGTTATCCAACCTGTAATGATGTGTATATAAATGCCCTTAATGTGTTACCCAAGCTTTACCGGAGAAATGTTTTCGACTCCATGTACATTGCATTGGATATTTGGAAAGAGGCCTGTGGAGATATTCCGGAAATAAAATACACTACCCTGTTGCTTTCCATTGACCAGGCTACTTTTAAGGATAGTGTGTTGGATAGTTCTATCATAGATTTGTTGGTTAATTATTCCAACTCCTATCATTTCATTCAGCGAAACAGGGGCATCTATTATGAGCGGGAAAAATCATTTTATAAATTTAGTTCCGGCTGGGCAAGCCTTATCATTAAATCAAAGATGCTAAATGAAAATGAGCGATTGATCTGCAAGGTTTTTACAGATGAAATATCCGACCCTGCTTTTGAAATAAAAACTAACCCAGAAAAATACCTGTTATTTACAAAATTGATAAAGCAGCATGAAGAAGCCCAAAGAAAACAACCCCGATCTAATACAACACTCATGACTGGAATATGGATGCCAACCGGAAAATTAAAATTATTGGGCAGTCACCCTTCGGCGGGTTTTCAATTTGGCCTCAGAAAAGGACGTAACCAAACCGATTTTACGGTGCAACTAAGATTTTTGAAAAGTGCCAGTACTTTTTTAGTAAACAGAAACAATACCTTGTATGAAAGCGATGCCTACTTTGGCGGATACATTGGATTGGATTACACCTACTTCCTTGCAACTTCAGGACAGGTTGAATTTGGATTGATGGGTGGCCTTGGATATGATGGTTTTGATCTTTTTAAATCAACTGGTAATTACCAATACCTGCGTCCGCTATCAATTGGATCCCTCAATTTGAATGGCGGACTGAAATTTAATTTTTTCATGAGTTCCGTATTTTATTTTGGCCTGCAGGGACGCTACAACTGGATTCATTATAACAATAAAGGTGGAACAGATATGGGCGGAAATGCTTTTTCTATTGACCTCCTTTTTGGTAAATACAGAATGCAACGCAGGTAATAAACCATTTACGGATAATTTTTATCCGCTTCCTTAATTTATCAAGCCCACTAAAAGAGCGCAGGATTTTTTCCTGCGCTCTTTTAAATTTAATTTTGAAATAGTACTGAATATATGTTGTGTAATTCTAGCGCACCCCTTCCAATATTTTAATATAGTTGGCTCTTTCGTAGGCTGTAGGATCTGAAATATTTTGCTGGCTCATGCTGCCCTTAAATGCACGCAAACTTTCAAAGCCCATCATGTACATCCAGTCCTGCACTTCCTTGTTCATCTTTTTTAAATAAGGAATATCATTTTTATACAGGCTAGAAGCTGTCATCACCACATCTGCCCCGGCAAGAATGTATTTAATTACTTCCACTGCACTTTGCACGCCGGTAGTGGCTGCCAGCGACAGTTTCAGCTTTCCATACAATAAACCGATCCATAACAAAGGCAACCTGATTTCGTTGGATTCGCTGAATTTCAAATCTGTTTTTATCTCCAGTTCGTTGATATCAAAATCGGGTTGATAGAAACGGTTGAATAATACCAATGCATCTGCACCGGCACTTTTCATCCGCTGTGCCATATTGCCCATAGCGCTGAAATAAGGATTCAGTTTTACCGCCACCGGAATTTTTACATTTTGTTTAATGGCTTCAATAATATTCAGGTAACGGTGTTCCACTGCTGAAGAAGACAGGTTTATATCGCCGGGTATAAAAAATATATTTACTTCAATAGCATCTGTTCCTGCCTGTTCCATCATGCTGCTGTAATCAATCCATCCCTCATTGGTAATACCATTGAGGCTCCCGATGATTGGAATTTTTACCCGTTGCTTTGCTTTGCGGATATGCTCCAGGTATTCATCTGTGCCCACGCTAAAATCTTCCAGATCGGGAAAATAATCCGTTGCCTCAGCAAACGAATTGGTAGTTGCAGAAAGCACGCTTTTAAACTTTGCTTCCTCTTTCCGAATTTGTTCCTCAAACAAAGAAAACAACACTACAGCACCTGCTCCATTGTCTTCCATTCTTACTATAGTATCTATTTGCTCAGATAAAGTACAGGCCGATACGATGATGGGTGAATTTAAATTTAACCCCATGTAAGTTGTTTGCAATTTCATACATCTATTTTTTAATTAGCAGATTTTTAGCAAAACTTTGCCAACCTTTAAAAAGTTGGCAAAGCAATATTACGCTACCGGAACAAAGTCACTTGCTTTCTTCGTAGCAAGTTCTTCATAGTTTTTCCATTTCAAATTCACCAGATCCTGTGCATGTTTCATTAACTCTTCTGCCACTGTAGGATTGGTTATTGTTAATACTTTATACCGCAATTCATTGTAGGCATACTCTTTCAGTGAAATGGATGGTCTTGTTGAATCCAGTACAAAAGGATTTTTGTTTTTCTTTCTCAGTACCGGGTTGTACCGCATCAATGGCCAGTGACCACTGTCTACCGCCTTGCTTTGTTGTCTCAAGCCATCTTTTAAATCGTATCCATGTGCAATACAATGGCTGTAAGCCAATATCAGCGATGGTCCGTCGTAAGCTTCTGCTTCTCTCATGGCCAGCAATGTTTGTTGTGGATTGGCACCAAATGCTACTCTTGCCACATACACATTGCCATAAGAAATTGCCTGCATGGCCAGGTCTTTTTTACCGCCGCTTTTACCTCCTGAAGCAAATTTTGCGGTAGCCGCTGTTGGGGTAGATTTAGATGACTGACCACCGGTGTTTGAATACACTTCAGTATCAAGTACCAGGATGTTTATATTTCTTCCGCTTGATAACGCATGGTCCAATCCACCATAGCCAATATCATAAGCCCATCCATCACCACCTACCAGCCATACACTGCGGCGAACCAATTGGTCGGCCACCGATAACAGGTGAAGCGCCGGTGAAGAAGTCATTTTTTTTAATTGTTCTTTCAGTAACTGCACCCTTAAATGCTGCACCGCCATTTCTGATTCCAACACTTGTTTGGCATTCAGTATTTCATCTACAACAGTTGCGCCCAATTCATCTTTTAATTCTAATAGATATTGTTTGGCAACCCCCAATTGTTTATCCGCAGTAATCCTCATCCCCAAACCAAACTCTGCATTGTCTTCAAATAAGGAATTACTCCAGGCGGGACCTCTTCCATCTTTATTCACCGTCCATGGTGTGGTTGGTAAGTTACCGCCGTAAATAGAAGAACAACCTGTTGCATTGGCTACCAATAAACGTTCGCCAAACAATTGTGATAATAATTTTAAGTAAGGTGTCTCACCACAACCGGCGCAGGCACCTGAGAATTCAAACAATGGTTCAAGAAATTGTGCACCATGTACTGTTGAGAAATCAATTTTAGACCGATCATTCCATGGAATGTTTTCAAAGTACTCAATGTTCTTTTTGCCCATTTCCAGAACCGGTTCTTTTTCGCCCATGTTGATGGCCTTGCGGGAGCGGTCTGTGATACTTGTAGCAGGACAAACCTCCACGCATAAATTACAACCGGTGCAATCTTCCAGGTAAACCTGCAGCGAATATGTTGTTTCAGGAAAACCTCTTGAATTGATGGGCGCTGATTGAAATCCGTCGGGAGCCTTTGCTAAATAATCTTTGTGGAAAAACTTAGCTCTGATTACACTGTGCGGACAAACATAGGCACAGTTACCACATTGTATGCAGGTATCGGGTTCCCAGATTGGTACCAGGTCGGATATATTTCTTTTTTCCCATTGGGTAGTACCACTTGGGTAAGTACCATCAATTGGCAGTTGGCTTACAGCGAGTTCAT
>JAYWAU010000274.1:0-4430 GCA_043782265.1 Ferruginibacter sp.
TCAATAACAGGATAATGATTAAATATTATTGTAAAAAAATTAAGTATCCCGATTATTAACCGGGTAAGATTGCATTGTATATTGTGACCACGAAAATAACCCAATCAAGTTAAAATAATGCTTTTCGATATTTCAAATATATCTATTGATACAATTAGCAATGATTATCTTATCAAAAAAAAAATTAGCCTATCAGTTTTAAGACTCGATAAAATACATCCCATTGTGTCTGGAAATAAATTATTCAAGCTGCATTATTTTTTAGAAGAGGTGAAAGCGTTATCCCTGGAAGGTATAATCACTTTTGGTGGTGCCTATTCCAATCATTTAGTTGCCACGGCCTTTGCCTGCAAAATAGCCGGGTTTAAAAGTTTAGGGTTTGTTAGAGGTGAAAAACCGGCTAAATTATCACCTACTCTAATCGCTTGTATGGAGTATGGCATGCAACTTTATTATCTTACAAGGGCTGACTATGAAATAAAAGATGACACGGCATTTTTAGAAAAAAGACTACCTCTATTTAAAAATTTTATGATTGTTCCTGAAGGTGGGTATCATCCGAAAGGAGCAGCCGGTGCTGCCTTGATAAACAATCTTATTGATGAGAGCTGCACACATATTTGTACTGCGTTAGGTACAGCAACAACTATTGCTGGTCTGCTAGCGGGTGCAAAAAACAATCAGCAGATAATTGGAATACCTGTTTTAAAAGGTATGACTGATGTAAGTGAAAGAATAAAATATTTAACAACCAGCACTCATCATTTTCAACTGCTGGATGAATATCACTTTGGTGGCTATGCAAAAAAAACAAAGGAACTTATTGGCTTTATGAACCAGTTATATCAACAACATGGTTTACAAACAGATTTTGTTTATACCGGTAAAATGATGTTTGGTATTTTTGATGCTATAGAAAAAGGATACTTTCCTACAGGCTCTAATATAACCTGTCTTCATACGGGTGGTTTGCAAGGCAATGTTTCATTATCTTTAGGCACTTTAATTTTCTGATTTATTTTGATGGCACAGTATATTTGTACCCTAAATAAATTTTAATATACTACGTTTAAAGTGAATATGCGTAAATTTTTTCTTTTTTATATCATCTTAAGTGTAGTATTTGCTTTGCGGGTATTGGGGCAAGATTCATTACCTAATATTTCAGTGAAAAATATGAGCAGGCAGATAGTTATAAGCTGGAAAAACAATTATGGTGCTAAAATCAGTAATATAAATATTCAGCGTTCATACGATAGTCTGAAAAATTTTATAACAATAGGTACTGTATTAAATCCATTAAATAAGGAAAATGGTTATGTTGATAGAAGCGCAGCAAGTCCCAATATGTTTTACCGCGTTTTTGTAGCCTTTGAAGGTGGTACTTATTTTTTTTCAAAATCGCATAAACCTGAAATTGAATTACCTGCTGAGCCAACAAAAGATACAATTCGAGAAATCGCCTTTGATTTCACACTTAGGCCAACTTTAATTGATACAGCTACTTCGGTAACTCAACCGGCTATCGATAATAATTCTATCGAAACTCCCATTCCTACTGCCGTCATCCCTCCTCCTCCTATTATCCCCAACATTCCTGAAGACCTTATTCCAGCAAGAAAATTTCCACCTAAACCAAAAGCGCCAACAGGATTTGTTCCAAGTAAATTTATATTTGCTAATAAAGAAAATAACCTAATTATTAATTTGCAAGATGCCGATAAAGAACATTTTTCTTTACAATTTTTTGATGAAAAAAATAACCCTGTTTTTGAAATAAAAAAAATTACCGAATCTTACCTTATTGTAGAAAAAGTAAATTTTCTGCACACCGGATGGTTTTATTACCACTTGTACAATGATGAAGTTTTATTGGAGAAATATAAATTTTATATTGGTAAAGATGGCTGGTCTGGACAACCACCTCCCGAAACAAAAAAAGCAACACAGACAGAGCTGTAACTACTGCATCTGCGTTAATTGAACACCAAACACCTTTTCAAAATTTGTTTTTACTTTGTCTTTTACCTCCTCATAATCAAGCGTATGATTTAACTCTTTTTGCAAAGAAGTAACTTTTTTATTTTCAATTCCGCAAGGTATAATGGTATTGAAATAATCCAGGTTGGTATTAACATTAAATGCAAAACCATGCATTGTTATCCACCTGCTGCAACGCACCCCCATGGCACAAATTTTTCTTTCATTCCCCGGTATGCCGGCATCAAGCCAAACACCTGTTTCGCCTTTGCTTCGTTCGCCCTTTAAACCATATTCATGTAATGTAAGTATAATCACTTCTTCAAGAAAACGCAGGTATTTGCCAATATCTGTAAAGAACATTTCTAAATCTATAATGGGATAACCAACAATTTGTTGGGGACCATGAAAGGTAATATCTCCGCCCCTGTTTGTTTTAAAATATTGTATGCCTTGCCTGGTCATTTCTTCTTTACTTATCAAAATGTTTTTTTCATCGCCGCTTTTCCCTAAAGTTAATACAGGTAAATGTTCGCAGAAAAGTAAATAATGTGATGTTTTGGGTAAATCATTTTTTTCTGATTGCTGATATAAAGAATCGTAGTTATTACCCTCGTTAGCATTTATTATTTCTTTGTTTCGAAGAATCGATTTAATCTCCACATTTTGTTTAAACAGCCCTTCCTGGTAATCCCATGCCTCCTGGTAATCAATTAAACCCAAATCATTAAACAATACTATCTGCTTATCCAAGGTAATTAGTTTATTTTGCAAAGTTAATTGAAACAGAACTTTAGTTTAAAGTAATAAGACGCATCAACAAATTAAATATGACAAACGAAATAACAACTGTCTCTGAAGAGGAACTGCAGGAAAGTGAAGAGCTTTATGAACGACTGGTAATTGAAGTAGCCAAAGGACAGGAAGCCTTGCGTATTGACAAATTTTTAATGCACAGGATTGAAGGAGCTACCAGAAATAAAATTCAGCAGGGTATTGAAAATGAAATGGTGCTGGTGAATGATAAACCTGTAAAAGCAAATTATAAAGTAAAGCCTTTAGATAAAATTGTTGTTTTTGATAACCGTCATCCTGAAAGCAATGACATTATCCCGGAAAACATTCCACTAAATATTGTTTTTGAAGATGAAGATGTTTTGCTCATTAATAAGCCTGCAGGTATGGTAGTACATCCGGGAAGTGGTAATCCAAATGGAACATTGATTAATGGTGTTGCCTATTATTTACAACAACAAAATCCTGGTCTTGAAGAGAATGGTTTACCCCGCTTTGGTATGGTGCATCGGATTGATAAAAACACAACCGGATTGCTGGTGTTGGCTAAAACTCCAAAAGCGATGACGGATCTTGCCAAACAGTTTTTTAACCATACGGTGCACAGAAGGTACATAGCATTGGTATGGGGCGATTTCGAAGAAGAGGAAGGCACCATTCGGGGCCATGTAGGAAGGCACCAACGTTTTAGAAAATTATTTACAACTTACCCTGATGGTGAGCATGGTAAAGAAGCCGTTACACACTATAAAGTACTGGAACGATTTAATTATACTACACTGGTTGAGTGCAGACTTGAGACAGGTCGTACGCATCAAATCAGGGTACATATGCAACATATTGGACACCCCCTATTCAACGATGATTTTTACGGCGGTGATAAAATTGTAAAAGGAACTGTGTTTAGTAAGTATAAACAGTTTGTGGACAATTGCTTTGATCTTTGCAAGCGGCAGGCTTTACACGCAAAAGAGCTAGGCTTTACACATCCTACTACCAAGCAACTTATTTTATTTGAAAGTTACTTGCCAGACGATATGCAGGCTTTGATTTTAAAATGGAGAAAATACAGTGAAAATAAAAATGATATTGGATAAATGATTATTTATATCCTCTATCTACATTGAGTTATTGACTGTGCTGATAATTTTAATATTCTATGTTATCTTTTAAAATTCATTTGTATTTTAAAAATAGTAAAGAAATTGAACTGATTTAATTTTTAATTATGAATTTACAATTATTAATACCAGTAGCATTTAAAAATCTTCACCTAAAAGATGAAAAAGACTGCGTTATTTTAGCAGGTGATATCGGCGGTACCAAAGCAAATATTTTACTGAGTCATTATTCAAAAGAAGGTCTAAAAACAATTAAAGAAGATCGTTATGCAAGTAAAGACTTTCATTCCTTTAGCGATATTCTACAACACTTTCTTCTAGGACAGCAACAACCGGATAAAATTTGTTTTTCGGTAGCCGGGCCAGTAATAGATGGAAAAGTAAAATTTACTAACCTTAGCTGGCATATAGATGCTGAAGACATCAGCAAACATTTCGGTGGCAGTCCTGTTGCAATCTTAAACGATCTGGAGTCCACGGCTTATGGATTGGCCGGATTAAAAAAAGAGGAGTTAACAACTCTTTATAAAGGCT
>JAYWAU010000275.1:0-4430 GCA_043782265.1 Ferruginibacter sp.
AGCTAATCACATTGTGTGTATATTTGTTTGGCAGCAACGTTTTTTTTTCACAAACTCTCGTTCTGCTTCCTGCAATCGAACACTCTAATAGCTAACCAAAAATAAATGGCAGACAATACAGACGAAGAACAGTTAGATATTTCAACAAATACTCGATCGGAAAATCCTCGGGACGAGATTATCCCTGCTAATGACACGGAGACTATTAATCCAAATCAAGAATCTGAAAATATGGAAGTACATAAACATCTACACCATGTAACACATAAGAAGAAATGGGGAGAATATTTGTTGGAATTTTTTATGCTTTTCTTTGCGGTGTTTTTGGGCTTTGTTGCAGAAAATATAAGAGAACATTCAATTGAGAATGAACGGGCAGAAGAACTTGCTGTAAGTTTCTACAATGAACTGAGAGGGGATTCCTTATCCATCCAAACCGCTATTGGAAATAGGCAAAGAAAAGATGCAGCCTTTAGCTATATGAAAAAGTATTTTAGGGACAGCAGCATAGCTCAATGCTCCAAAGCTTTTTCTATTAATTTCTTTTACGCTTTTGCTACATACAGCCCTTCTATTTTTGAACCAAACGATGCTATTCTTAATCAACTGAAAAATTCTGGTTCTTTACGATATTTTAAAAATCAGGAACTTCAGGAATTAACGGGGAAATTATCGGTTGCCATTTCTAAACTTAAAAATAGAAATGAAATGGAATGGACACAGGTACATGAAATCATTAATCCTTTTTACTTAAAGCACAATGATCAAAGTTGGGTTGATAAAATCGATCGCGACAGCAGTATATTTACTTTTGTAGCATTGCAGAAATATGAAAGCACTTATGAACAAATTCCTTTTCAGTTTCAGAAACCTGATCAATTTGATAAAGTGGCATCCATCAACATAATCGGTTTATACCAACTCACATTCAGGGGTACTTTACGTAAGCAATATCATGACTATGAAATGCTGAATGCGAAACTGCTTGAAGTATTACGAAATGAATATAAAATAAAATAGAATAAATGCACGAACGCACAACACCAACTGTATTTGTAAAAGGGTGGCTAGACAATCTTAGCTTCAGCATTTTTTACTGTATGTACTTTTTTCTTTTCATTAAAAAAAATACGCAGTCTTTAAAAGTTACTGCTGAATATAATGTATGTTTATTAACTGATTAATTCCGTTGACCTTTTTAAAGCGAAATGAAGTAATCGGCTACCCCTAAAAGCTAATTAAAAACTATTTCCTCATCTTTAATTCTGAACAAATTTTGGAAGAAGTAAAATCATCAAAAAAAAGCAGGCGTAAGTTCCTGCAAACTTCAGCAACTATTATCGCAGGCTTTACCATTGTGCCAAGGCATGTACTGGGAAGGGGTTTTATCCCGCCAAGTGATCAGCTTACAAAAGGCATCATTGGTGTTGGCGGCATGGGTATGGGGCATATACCTTATGCAGGAACAAGGGTGGTGGCTGTTTGCGATGTAGATAAACTGCATTTGCAGAACGCAGCAACTACAATTGGCGGCGGCGTAAAAACTTTTCATGATCATCGTGAACTGATTGCTTTGCCCGAAGTAGATATTGTGCATATTGCCACGCCACCTCATTGGCACGGCATCATGGCGATTGAAGCTGCCAAAGCAGGAAAAGATATCTGGTGTGAAAAACCGATGACCCGAACCATTGGAGAGGGCAAGCGGGTAGTAGAAGCGGTAAAACAATATGGAAGAATGTTTCGCCTTAATACCTGGTTTAGGTTTACAGATAATTTTTACGGCATGAATACCACCGTTAAACCAATTAAAAAATTGGTGGAATCAGGTTTACTGGGCTGGCCGCTTACAGTAACCGTTAGTAAAACAACAGGGTTCGACTGGAAGTTTTATTGGGTAGGAAAAACAAAGCTGGAAGAGCAGCCTGTGCCGGCCGAGTTAGATTATGAACGCTGGTTGGGGCCTGCTCCTTACAAGCCTTATAACCCTCACAGGGTGCACCAGACCTTTAGGGGATATTGGGATTATGATGGCGGCGGATTAGGAGATATGGGGCAGCATTATATTGATCCCATTCAATATTTTTTAGGTAAAGATGAAACCAGTCCAATATTGGTGGAAGTTGATGCAGAGCAGCAGCATCCTGATGCATGTGGTACTTTTAGAAAATTGACATTTACCTACGAAGATGGTTGCAAGATTATTTTGGATGGAGAAGCCACCAATCCGAATGCGGCTTACATTGAGGGCCCCAATGGAAAATTATTTGCGGGCTTCAAATCGGATATCCCGAATCTTAAAGAAAAATTAGCGATGATGCCCGACCCTGAACCACAGGTTAGCAACTTTCTTGATTCGGTAAAATACCGTACGCCGTTTGCTTTGAACGAATCAAATGGTTTCAGGTCATGCACCATTATCAATATGGGCAAAATGGCGCTGCAATTGGGAAGGTCGCTTCGCTTTGATCCGGTAACACAATTGTTCATCAACGATGAGGAAGCCAACCGGTTGATCAATCCTCCCATGCGTTCACCATGGAATATTTAAACTATCAGAATTAACCCAATCGCAATTGAATAACCGGCACTTTCTTCGTATGGATCTTGCCAAACAACAATAAAATAAACTCATGAAAAAAATATATTTCATATTGCTTTTACTAGTCTTTTCTTTGGTGCAGGTCTCAGCACAAACAGACGCAGTAAAAAGTACGATCGCTACTTTTCCTTATCAACATACCAATGAAGCTGATGCTGCACTCACTGCCATGCAATCATGGGACAAGGCAGGTTGGAAAAGCTTTCTTTCCATATTTAACGAAAATGATTCCACGCAGTTTTTAAAAGCTACTTATGCACTCAATGCTTATGTGCACCATATTGCAAATGATACAGAAAAGAAAAAACAGGCTGCAACATTTTTGTCTTCCGGCTTGGGAACTGTAAAATCTTTTAACGGCCGTTATGCCATCATTCTTGACCTTGCTTTGCTGGGAGATGATGTGGCGGTAAAACCACTTGCCACTTTACTTACGGATAACATTTATGCCGGCAATGCAGCAAGAGCGCTGGCATACATTCATTCTCCTGCATCAATTGAAGCCTTGAATAAAGCCTTGGTAAAATCAAAAGATCCGGCCCGCAAACATATACAGGCAGCATTGGATAATGTGAACAGCGTATTGCCTGAAATAAAAGTAGCACAACCTGCAAAAAAAATAATTCAGAATGATGTACAGCATTTACTGTTGTTGCAAGACCAAATGGACGCTGCTACAAATCCCTGGCAGAAGAAGCGTATTCTTGCAGAAGCCGCTCATATTCCGGGCTTTAATACATTGATGTTTGTGAGTCGTTCATTAAATGATCCTGCTGTAGGTGAAGATGCGGCTTCAATCACAGCCCGTTTGGCATTGGCCGATAAAACCATTAGAGGAAAGGCTGTTAGAGAAGCGCTGGAGAAAGCATTGCCGCTAATCAAAGGCGAAGACAGTGCATTTCTCGTAAAAAATCTTAGTGCTCATATTGCGTTAATGCCTTACGATAATGGATTCGTTTCGCTCTTCAATGGCAAAGACCTTACCGGATGGAAAGCATTGGTGGGTAATCCGGTTACCCGGGCTAAAATGACAGCGGCTGAATTGGAAAACCAACAAACCATTGCAAATGAAAAAACAAAGGGAGACTGGATCGTTAAAGATGGTCTGCTGATTTTTACGGGCCATGGTGAAAACCTTGCTACTGCTGCACAATACGGAGATTTTGATATGTATGTTGACTGGAAAATTACTGCACAGGGTGATGCAGGAATATACCTGAGAGGTACGCCACAGGTACAGATTTGGGATACCAGCAGGAGAGATGTGGGCGCTGAAGTTGGTTCAGGAGGATTGTATAATAACCAGAAAAACCCCAGTAAACCACTGGTATTGGCAGATAACAAAATTGGTGACTGGAATACGTTTCATATCATCATGAAAGGAGAAAAAGTTACTGTATATCTAAATGGTGTGCTGGTAACAGACAATACCATTCTCGAAAATTATTGGGATAAGATGCACCCTATTTTTCCGAAAGAGCAAATTGAATTGCAGGCACATGGAACTTATGTAGCATACAGAAATATTTACCTGAAAGATTTATCAGGAACTGCAGTTGCCACTTTAAGTGATGCAGAAAAAAAGCAAGGCTTTAGCATGCTTTTCGATGGCAGCAATATAGATAATTGGACAGGAGATACATCCGGCTATCGTTTGGAGGAAGGTAACATCGTTGTTCATCCCGAAGGCAATGGTGCAGGGAACCTGTACACAAAAAATGAGTATGCTGATTTTGAATATCGTTTTGAATTTCAACTTACACCTGGCGCCAACAACGGCCTTGGCATCAGGGCGCCACTGGAAGGTGATGCAGCTTATGTTGGTATG
>JAYWAU010000276.1:0-4404 GCA_043782265.1 Ferruginibacter sp.
ACCTGGAATTAGAGGGTTATGAAGTTACCTGTGCTTACGATGGATTAGAAGCCTTAAAAGCGGTAGCGCAGGAGCATTTTGATTTGATGGTATTGGATGTAATGTTACCCGAACTGGATGGTATCAGCGTTTGTGAAAGGATTCGGTTGCAAAATAATGATATTCCGATTTTAATTTTGAGTGCCAGGAACAGTAGTGCCGACAGGGTGCTGGGATTAAAAAAAGGAGCAGATGATTATTTAACCAAACCATTTAACCTGGAGGAATTATTATTAAGAGTAAGTAAACTCGTAGCTAAAAGTCAACGCCTTGCTATTAGGAAACCGCTGGAACAGATTTATAAGTTTGGCAAAAACCAGGTTGATTTTAAAGCCCTGGAATGTATTACAAAAGATGGAGAAGTAATTGAATTGACAAAAAAGGAAATCATGCTGCTAAAGCTGTTGATTGAAAATAAAAATGAGGTTGTTACCCGTGAAAAAATATTGCAGGCTGTGTGGGGCTACAATGTATATCCAACCACCCGAACCATTGATAATTTTATTTTAAGCTTTCGTAAATATTTTGAAGCAGATAGCCGCAACCCCAAATATTTTCATTCTGTTAGGGGAGTGGGATATAAGTATACAGAGGTGTAATTGCACCATTTTTTTAAGAACTGAAACAGTAGTAGTTTACCCGTATGTATTTATTTTTCCCCTTCAGTGGATAGGGCTAAATGAATGTACAATTGTATTGGCTGTTTGATACATTGCCTGCATTTTAGTCTCATCCGCATAAGGAGTATATAATTGCCATTCAATATCATTTAGTAATTGTTGTATTTGTAAGCTGGTGGTAACTGTAACTCCTTTTTTGTCCAGCTCTTCTGCAATTCTTTTTTTATTAATCGTTTCAACCGGAACAGCCAGCCTTTCCGCTAAAAAAATCCTGATTTCTTTATTCAATGCTTCATAAAACCCTTTACTGTCATGTTGTATCAAATGCTCTTCGGTACTGGATAAAGGATTAACAGGGGCGTTATTTTCTTCAGTAGTTTCTGCTTTTTCTTTACTTTCTTTATTGGCAAGTGCTGTCGCTGTTTCCTTTCTGTTTTCATTTTTTATCCAAAAAAATAAGGCAACAAACATAATTAATGCAACAGGGATGATGATTAAAAAACGATTTGAAAAAATGGTATCAAAAAAATGTTCCTTATCAGATTTAAGGCTCGTATTATTTTTAGCAATAGCTGATTTGCCGATTCCTTTTGTAATAGTAATTACAAAGGGTTTGGTAGTAAGTGTTTTATACGAAGCAGAAGATGCATCAAAGTAACTATACTCTACTGCTGGCAATGTATAAGTGCCTGCTTTGGTAACTATAAAAGGATATTCAAATCTTTTGCTGCCACTCACAGGTACGTCTTGCTTATTTAATGCCTCCTTTATTGTAGGTTCATAACTTTCAATACCATCTGGCCATTTAATTTCAGGTGCGTTTATCAGATCCATATTGCCCTGGCCGCTAATCAGCAGTTGTAATTTCCCTGCGTCATCAGTAGTAAAATTATTTTTTTCAATGCCTGCATCCAGCATAAAATTACCAACTGCACCCTTAAATGAAACTGGTTTATTAATTTCGGGCAAGGCTTTAACATCAATCACCACTGGTTTACTTTGCAAGGTTACTTTTTCATCCTGTAGGGCTTCTGTCGGCAGGTTGGTTATTTCCAAATCATTTAAAATATCATTCGCATTTATCTGGTGCGTTTTTAAAAACTCTTCCTTTACAAAATGAATATTATTTTCTACTTCGGAAGTCTCTAATTCCATTGCCCCTGCCTGTAAAGGATACAATTGAGACTTACGCAAAATGTACACATTGTATTCTCTGCCATTTAATTTTTCAATGGTATAAAATGAGCTGCCGGGCTGGGCAAGGTCAATTACCGAAAAGCCATTAAAGGAAGGGTTTTTAATTATATTACTCTCAGATTTTAACCGGGTAAACAATTTGTAAGTCACCACAATTGGTTCCCCGATGTAACAACTGGTTTTGTCAGCCTCTACTTTAATAAAAATATTTTTATCAATTTTAGCCGGGATGTTTTCCCCTTTTTTTAAAATAAAATCCCTGTTATTTGTTTGCTGTACCGGCTCATCAAAAAAAGACAAGCCTGCAAAAGGGGAGCTTTTATTGTTTTGATTGTTTGCAGTTGAGGTGTTGGTAACCTGTATTGTAACCCGGTTAGATTTTAATGTTTTACCATCTGCCGTTGCTGTTGCAGCGGCAATTGTAAAATTACCTTTTGCTTTCGGTTGTAACTGATAGGTAATGCCAATGTATTGTTTTGTAACGCCGTTAGTAGTTTCCATCCCACTTTCCTGGTTGGGGCCACTTATAATGATAAAATCTTTTAGCGATGGGGGGATTATCTGCTCTACCTGCCGGGCATTTTCTATCATCAGCCTAAGTTCTGCTGTTTCATTTTTACCGATTGTTGCTGGGGAAATGGTAGCTGTAAAACGAGCCTGCGCCAATAAAGCAGGCAGACTTATTATTGGCAATAAAAAAATAAGCAGTAAGAATTTTTTTAATGAAAGAATCATAATAACTGTGATGCAAAAGTAAATTATAGCAAGGCGATAATTGTTTAAAAAAATGCAAATGATTATAAATAAGTGTTAAATGAGCATGTTAATGATTAATGGTGAAATTGCGGCGTTTTCAAAAAATTATCCATTTACTCAAAGATCGCCTAATTGCGGCCTAATGATAATATCTTCTACAACAGCTTGTGCAGAAAGGTTACTGGCTGCGGTAATCATTGCGGCTATATCACTTGCTTCCATTATTCTTTGCTTGCTGTTATCAAAATCTCCCCACGATTCGGTCATTACTGCACCGGGATAAACAGCCGTTACTTTTATGTGGTGTGGTTTTAATTCTTCCCTTAGGTTTTTGCTAAATCCCAGCAATGCAAACTTGCTGATGCTATAACTGCCACCGTTTGAATAAGCCTGCAAAGAAGCAATAGAGCACAGGTTAAATATATGCCCGCTGCTTGCTGCTATCATTGACGGAAGCAATGTTCTGGTAAGATGGTAAGCGCTGTATAAATTAATGTTGATCATTTGTTCAAGCAAACCTTCGGGTTCATTGTAAATACTGCCGGGAATAAATTGTCCTGCATTATTAATCAAAATATCAATCTGTTTGGTTCTATCCAAAATCCATTCACCAAAATTTTTCGCATCTTCTTTTTTCGACATGTCCGCTATTCTGGCATTAACAGTACAGGCAGGATATTTTTGTTGTAATTCAGCCACGGTATTGTACAGGCTAATTTCATTTCTTGCACATAAAAAAAGATGGGCACCCAACGCGGCAAAATCAGTTGCGATCGCTTTGCCAATTCCTTTGGAGGCCCCTGTTATAACTACATTCATTGTAAAATTTTATCAGATAAGTTGGTATATTTTAAATTGCCCCTACGCTTTTTCCCTTTAAGGAATACGGGTAATTGATTTACCATTAGCTTTGTAAAAGTAACTTACACTGGTTAAATAACAATTTCTTGTTAGGTCAAAATGAGCTTGTGTACCTTTTGTTTTAATAAGTAACAATCACCCATTAAATAAACCATGTCATCATATAAACATTTATTTTTCGATCTTGACCATACTTTATGGGATTTTGATGCCAACGCAAAAGAAACGCTAATAGAAGTGTATACGTTTTTTGATTTGGAAGCCAAAGGAGTTCATCCATTTAATGATTTTTATAAACACTATCTGCACCACAACGAAATATTATGGGACAGGTACAATAAAGGGTTTATCACCAGCGATGAATTGAAATGGAAACGTATGTGGAGGACGATGCTTGAATTTAAGATTGGCAGTGAGCAATTGGCAAAAGATATGAGCCTTCACTTTTTGGAGATATTACCAACAAAAAAAATACTGTTTCCGCATACCATTGAAATACTTAATTATCTTACGGCAAAAGGCTATACACTGCACCTGATTACCAACGGCTTTGAAAAAACACAGTGGAGTAAAATCAATAACAGCGGGCTTAGCCGTTATTTTACCCATATGATCACCTCAGAGGCAAGCAATAGCCTGAAGCCCAAAAAAGAAATTTTTGAGTACGCCTTAAACAAGGCGGGAGCCATTCTAAGCGAAAGTATTATGCTGGGTGATAACCTGGATGCTGATATACAGGGCGCCATCAATGCGGGGATGGATTGTGTATTTGTAAATCACCTGAAAACAAATACAGATGTTAATCCAACCTATATTATTCATCACCTTAAGGAGCTGGAACAGATATTTTAAAAAATATCAAAAACAAAAATGCCGCTTCAATTGAAGCGGCATTTTTGTTTTTGATATTTTTTAAAATATCTGTTCCAGC
>JAYWAU010000277.1:0-4401 GCA_043782265.1 Ferruginibacter sp.
CGAAACCTCACCCAGGGAAAGATCGATTGAGTATGCCATATGAATTTGAGTTGGTTACTCAAATATAATAAATCGGAATTACTTAAGCAAATAAGTATATTATTAGTGGCCTGTATTATTTATTTTGCTGTTGGGCAATACAGGGAAGGTATTATAATGGTGGTATCCATTTTTATAGTGGCTGGTATCTCATTGTTTCAGGAATACAGAAGTAAAAATGCGGTACTGGCATTAAAAAAATTATCTTCCTCGCATGCAACTGTTTTGCGAAATGGTATTGCAACACAAGTAAATACAGAAGAAATTGTAGTAGATGATTTATTATTGTTGGAAGAAGGTGAAATAACTGCTGCAGATGGATTGATAATTGCTGCAAATGATTTCACTATTAATGAGTCAATCCTTACAGGCGAATCTTTTGCAGTAAACAAGATTGCTGACAATACAAGCTGTGTTTACAAAGGAACGTTGGTAACTAGTGGGAGTGCCACCATAAAAGTTACGGCTGTTGGCTTAAAAACCATGTTCGGAAAAGTTGGATTATCTCTTAAAGAAATTACAATTGTAAAAACGCCGCTACAAAATCAAATCCGTTCATTTGTCCGTAATATGGTATGGGTGGGAGCCACCGCTTTTTTAGTTGTAGTAGGTTTTAATTATTATCACTCGGGTAATCTTGTGCAATCTTTTTTGCAGGGTCTTACGTTGGCTATGAGTATTCTTCCTGAAGAAATACCTGTTGCCTTTAGCACTTTTCAAGCCCTGGGTGCTTTTCGTTTGCTACGCAATAATATCATAGTTAAGCAACCGCAGTATGTGGAAACCTTGGGTTCGGCCACCGTTATTTGTGTTGATAAAACCGGAACCCTTACGCAAAACAAAATGAGCATTGAATATTTGTACGATGCAGTTTTAAAACAATCGGTTACTGTAAAAGAAAATACAAACTTACCGGCCGGATTAATTGAATATGCTATGTGGAGCAGTGAGACCAATCCATTTGATCCGATGGAAAAAGCGATTCATGCATTATATGAAAAGACTGCCGCAGCAGAAACAGATAAGCGAAAATTATTTGTACAGGTACATGAATATCCCATTGCCGGCAAGCCTCCTATGATGACGCACATTTTTAAGAATGAAGCAGGAGAAATTATCATTGCCGTCAAAGGTGGGCCAGAGGCGATTCTGCGCCAGAGTAATTTATCTGTTACAGATTTACAAAATATTGAATCGCAATCACTGGCTTATGCAAAATTGGGATTTCGTGTATTGGGAGTTGGAAAGGGAATCTGGAATGAAAAAAAATGGCCAGCATTGCAGGATGAATTTAGGTTTGAATTTTTAGGATTGGTAGCGTTTCAGGATCCTCCCAAAGAGAATATTATACAAACGATTAAAGCATTTCGGGATGCGGGGATTACTGTAAAAATGATTACCGGTGATTATGCAGAAACAGCGCTTGCCATTGCAACACAAATTCAGTTAGATTATAACAAAGAAGTACTAACAGGCGAGGAAGTTTTGCATCTTACCAAAGAAGTTTTGCAGGCAAAAGTAAAAAGGATTAACATTTATGCAAGGATGTTTCCCGAAGCTAAATTGAAAGTGATTGATGCCTTGAAAAAAAATGGTGAAGTAGTTGCCATGACTGGTGACGGAGTAAATGATGGCCCTGCTTTAAAGGCAGCACATATTGGCATAGCAATGGGACTGCGTGGTAGTGAAGTAGCCAAAAGTGCAGCGTCATTGATACTGACAGATGATGATCTTGCACACATGACCGATGCTGTTGCTTTGGGAAGAAAAATTTATGATAACCTGAAAAAGGCTATACAGTATATTGTTTCCATTCACATACCAATAATACTAATAGTAACATTGCCGCTACTGATGATGTGGAGGTTTACAGATATTTTTTCACCTGTTCACGTCATTTTTCTTGAATTAATTATGGGACCTACCTGCTCTATAATATATGAAAATGAACCAATGGAACCGGGAACCATGCAACGTTCACCCAGAAAAATGGGGATTAGTTTTTTGTCATTTAAGCAGTTGTCAATGAGTATTTTTCAAGGATTAATAATAACGGCGGGTTGTCTTGGTATTGGATATTACCACATGCAGCAAGGTAGTGATGACGCAATCGTGAGAACTATAATTTTTATAACACTTTTATTCTGTAATATATTTCTAACTCTTGTTAACCGATCTTTTTTATATACAGTTTTAAAAACAATTACTTATAAAAATAATTTGGTTCCTCTAATAATTGTAATTACGCTGGTGTTTATTGCAGCACTTGTTTATATACCTTTTGTAAGAGATTTATTCATGTTAAATACGTTGTCAATAACAATGCTTGCCGGTTGTATTGGTGTAGCAATAATAAGCACACTATGGATTGATGTATGGAAGGTTGTAAGGCGAAATTTTGCCAAATAAAAATTGATAGGATAGAAAGCAACACAAAAACAATGTTCTTTTGTAAAGGATTTTTTTGGAGGATCAGGTTTTTATCAAAGCTGTTAATAAACGACAATTACTGTAAATTTGAGTAAATTTATTTTTTATGTCATTACTTCTCAACAGAAATACTTTTGGAAATCCTGCCAATAAAGAGAACGTTTTAACACGGGAACAGGCAGAAGAATTATTTACCTCATGGGTATTAAACGCCCGTTTACAACTACACATG
Organism: Ferruginibacter sp.; assembly: GCA_043782265.1. Classification (GTDB taxonomy): domain Bacteria; phylum Bacteroidota; class Bacteroidia; order Chitinophagales; family Chitinophagaceae; genus Ferruginibacter. Next base: position 2,702 of record JAYWAU010000277.1, read on the forward strand.
AAACAAGTAGCCCAATTAATGAAATGTTGGGCCGCAGAGAAGGAACTACTTGATGAAGCCGGCCAGTGGCGCTGGGAAATGGCAGGTCTGTTGCATGATGCAGACTGGGACCAATGGCCTGATCAGCATTGCAAAAAAATAATAGAAGAGTTAGAAAACAGGAATATAGACCCTGAAATAATTCATGCAATTGCAAGCCATGGACCACTTTATTTTGGAGTTGAACCTGAGACCAATATGGATAAAATGCTCTTTGCTTTTGATGAATTGAGTGGACTGGTGCATGCTTATTCATTAATGAGGCCAGGCGGTTACGAAACAATGGATTTAAATGGAGTGAAGAAAAGATTAAAGGAGAAATCTTTTGCAGCGAATGTTTCAAGAGCCGATATTGATGATGCCTGTAAACGTGCCGGCATTTTGCTGGATGACCTGATTAACTTTATTATTCCCCGACAGGCAGTTGTTAAATAAAAACAGTTAGAGAGGATATTAATTCATAAAAAAATGCAGCCATCCTTCTTTTTTATGGGAGAATAACTGCATTTAAACTTTATTGATAAAAATAATCGTGTATTGTTTTTATCAATACTATTTCAGGCTCTTGATCAAGTCTTCGTTTAGTTTTACGTAATCGCTATTTTTTGCAGCTGTCGCAAGTTCTATTGATTTTGTTGCTGTAGCGATAGCCTCCTGCTTTTTGCCTAATTTGGCCAGGCAATTTGCTTTTTGATGGTACATATAAAACGCATCAGGGTTTTGGTCAATCCCTTTATTAAACCATGAAAGGGCCTGGTTAAGATCTTTACCATTTTCCATATAATACATTGCTGCATTAAAATAGGGCAGGTTATCTTTCGTCATAATATTGTTGATTTGGCTCATCACCTTAGTATCTACATCAGTAGAAATTGGCAATGCAACAGCAGTATTTTCCCACATTAGCTGTAACTCGCAGGTGTTGGATTTTACATTTGCAAATTGTATAGTAAATGTCTCAACTTTATTTGCTGTAATCATCGCCTTAACATTAACTCTAACTACATCTTCCGTTTCTTTGTAGGCAGCAGGCGATGTTACATCGGTTTGTTTAGTAATGATCAATGTCCAGTTTTCTTTATCTGGAATTGAAAGAAGGCCATATTTACCGGCGGGTATTTTTTTATCACCTATAGTAACATCATCTCCAAAAGTAAGCGTAGTTGCTCCATTGGCACCGGTGCGCCACACTTTACCAAAAGGGACAAGGTTACCGATTACACTACGTCCTTTAATATTTGGCCTTGAATAGGATAATTCTATAGCAGACAAAGCAAAATTTTGTTTGATGATTTGTGTAGTGCTTGGCTGAGGAGTTGTAAGTGTTTGTGCAAAAGTAAAATTGCATAAAGCAATGGCAATGATAGATAGTATTTTTTTCATATTTTTTTTTGAAATGCTAAATTAGCAAGTATTACCTGTATATACATAAATTATGAAATAATATTCCATAAAAGGAAATTACATTCAAGGTGCATAATAACCAAGGCTATGAATTGAACATTTAGAATTGATAAGCCAAAATGTTTTAAAACAATAATTTATGCAATCGTTTGCATAATAATTTTTAAATACTATGTTGTAAATTCATTTTAGTTTAATCGATTGATAATAATGTATAAATACGGTAACTTATTTGTGTAGGATGATGAACAAGGTTA
>JAYWAU010000278.1:0-4381 GCA_043782265.1 Ferruginibacter sp.
GTTTGCATAAACTGGTGGTCATGTGTGGTAACCATTACAATGCCTGGGAAATTTAACATACCATCATTGAAGGCCGTGATACTTTCCAAATCAAGATGGTTTGTTGGCTCATCCAGCATTACTAAGTTAGGGTTTTGCAGCATCATCTTGCTCACCATGCAACGCACTTTTTCCCCACCGCTCAATACCGTTGTTTTCTTTAAAATTTCATCGCCGCTAAACAGCATCTTGCCCAAAAACCCACGGATAAAATCTTCATCCACATCTTTGGTATTAGGCGGCACAAATTGGCGGAGCCAGTCCATTAGGTTAAGTGAACCTGTAAAAAATTCATTGTTGTCGTTGGGCAAATAAGCCGGGGTAATAGTGGTACCCCACTCGTACTTTCCGCTGTCAGCCTTCACCTTGCCGTTTATTATTTCAAAAAAAGTAGTCAATGCCAGGGGGTTCCTGCTGAGGAAAGCAATCTTCTGCCCCTTCACAATATCAAAAGTAATATTGCTGAACAAAGGTTTTCCATCAAAGGATTTGGATAATTTTTCTACATTCAAAATCTGGTTGCCCACTTCCCTCTCCGGCTTAAAAATAATACCGGGATATTTTCTGCTGCTGGGTGTAATGTCTTCAAACACTAATTTATCCAGCGCTTTTTTACGGCTGGTGGCCTGCTTGCTTTTAGAAGCATTGGCACTAAACCTGGCGATAAATTCCAGCAAGTCTTTCTTCTTCTCCTCCATCTTTTTATTCTTGTCGCCAGCCTGCCTTGCAGCCAGTTGGGAGCTTTCGTACCAGAAGGTATAGTTGCCGGTATAGATTTTTATTTTCTGTTTATCCACGTCTGCCACATGGGTACATACAGCATCTAAAAAGTGACGATCGTGGCTTACTACCATCACAATGTTTTCGTAATCGGCCAAAAAGTTTTCCAGCCAGCTGATGGTTTCCACATCAAGGTTATTGGTAGGCTCATCCAATAATAAAATATCAGGATTACCAAATAAAGCCTGCGCCAGCAATACCCTTACCTTAATATTACCGCCAATATCTTTCATCAGCAGCTGGTGCATTTCTTCTTTTACACCCAGCTCATTTAAAAATTGTGCCGCATCACTTTCAGCTGTATAGCCACCCATTTCACCAAATTCATGTTCCAGTTCACCCGCCTTCATACCATCTGCTTCTGTAAAATCTTCTTTCAGGTAAATGGCATCTTTTTCAATCATAAGGTCCCACATTTTTTTGTGGCCCATCATCACAGTATGCAATACCGATACCTCATCAAACCCAAAATGATCCTGCCTTAACACCGCCATCCGTTCACCGGGGCTAATGCTTACAGTTCCTTTGTTAGGCTCAATTTCACCACTCAATATTTTTATAAAAGTAGATTTACCGGCTCCATTGGCACCAATAACGCCGTAGCAGTTTCCTTTTACAAAAGAGATGTTTACCTCATCGAACAATACCCGCTTGCCATAGGCAAGGGTTACATTATTTACACTTATCATAAATTTAAAATAGGCGCAAAGGTATGTGATAATGGATAATTGATAATGATTAAATGGATAATGAATGGTAGTTTTTTTGTCCGGGCATTTGTTTTTTATGGCGGCACTGTTGCATCGCCCTCTTTTACGGTAACTCTTTGCTGATCGTCGCCTTGCATGTTAAAAATTCTTTGCAATTACTCATTGCCCGGATACACAACATCAAAATCATGTAACCTCATTTCATTATTTTTGCAGCATGTCTATTGTAAATACCATCAAATCGCACGTAACGGCAGCATTGTCTGCTTTATACAATCATCCTTACACAGAAAAAGATTTTCAAATCAACCAGACCAAACCAGAGTTTGAAGGTGACTATACCATCGTAATGTTTTCATTGGTAAAATCATTGAAAACCTCACCGGAGGTAATCGGCGATGCATTGGGAGGCTATCTTGTTCAGCATCACCCCGATTTATTCTCCGGTTTTAATATCATCAAAGGCTTTCTCAACCTGTCCATACCCAATAGCTTCTGGATCGGCCTGCTGCAAAAAAATTATGCAGATGCCAGCTATGGTAAAAAAGAAAAGAATGGCAAAAAAGTAATGGTAGAATATTCATCTCCCAATACCAATAAACCATTGCACCTTGGCCACTTAAGAAATAATTTTTTAGGCTGGAGTGTGGCAGAAATTTACAAAGCCAATGGCTACGATGTAATAAAAAGTTGCATTGTAAACGACAGGGGTATACATATTTGCAAAAGCATGATAGCCTGGCAGAAATATGCCAATGGTGCAACGCCGCAATCGACCGGCATTAAGGGCGATCATTTAGTAGGCGATTATTATGTAAAATTTGAGGGGGACTTAAAAGCCGAAAGCCAAATTTTGACCAATAAAATTAACCTGGCAGACCTATGTGATTTTAACGGACCTGCATTGGAGAAGCTGGATAAATTATTGATTGCTTTAACCAAACTGGATGAAATAAAAGACGAAGAAAAAATAGCCAAACTACATGACGAAATAAAAGAAATAGCCAGAAACAACACCAGCATAATGGCGGAAGCCAAACAGATGTTAGTGGATTGGGAAGAAGGCAAACCTGAAGTAATTGAATTATGGAAAAAAATGAATGGCTGGGTATACGAAGGTTTTGATGTTACATATAAACGCATTGGCAGCGACTTTGATAAAATTTATTACGAAAGCAACACCTATTTGTTAGGCAAATACATTGTTCAGCAAGGGTTGGATAAAAATGTGTTTTTTAAAAAAGAAGATGGCAGTATCTGGATAGATTTAACCGCCGATGGACTGGATGAAAAACTAGTGCAACGCAAAGACGGCACCTCTGTTTACATTACCCAGGATATTGGCCTGGCCCTGCAGAAATACGAAGAATATAAAATTGACAGCAGCATTTACGTGATTGGTAACGAACAGAATTACCACATGAAAGTACTGCAACTGATCTGCCAGAAATTAGGTATGCCAAACGCAGATAATATCTCTCATTTAAGCTACGGCATGGTGGAATTAACCACCGGTAAAATGAAAAGCCGTGAAGGCACTGTGGTGGATGCAGATGATTTGGTAGATGAAATGATCGCCACTTCCCAAAAACATACCGAAGAATTGGGCAAGGTAAAAGATTTTACACCGGAAGAATTAAAAGACCTTTATGATACCATCGGGTTGGGTGCCATGAAATTTTATTTGCTGAGGGTTGACCCTAAAAAGACAATGGTATTTAACCCGGAGGAAAGCATCGACTTTCACGGTTTTACAGGGCCATTTGTTCAATACACGCATGCAAGAATAAAAAGTATTTTGCGTAAAGAACCATTAAGCAATGATCAACAGCCTTTAGCCAGCAACGATTTGTTGAAGCTGGAGAAAGAAGTAATTGTGATGCTGGAGCAATATCCGGATGCTATTGAACAAGCCTGTTCAGAACACAATCCCTCTGTAATTGCCATGTATGTATTTAACCTTGCTAAAACCTTTAACTCATTTTATACTGAGCTTTCCATTGCCAACGCAGAAACGGCTGATAAAAAACAATTGCGTTTACAATTGGCAGTTATGACGGCCAATGCACTTAAGAGTGGGATGGAATTGCTAGGCATACGGGTACCTGAAAGAATGTAATAATGTTGATAGATCCTCAGATTGAGCTGATTTATAAGGATGACGGATTTTTTATAGAAGATATCGCAAAATCAGTTTAAATCAGTGTTATCAGCGTTTCTATTATGCCAACATTTTTTGTAACCCTTCTGTAAAACTTAAGGGTGCATAGCCCAATTCCAATTTTGCTTTGTCAATAATAAAGCCTGTTTTAGCGGGCCTTTTGGCGGATTGGGTAAAAACCGAAGCATCTACTTTTTCCATTACCGATTTATCCAGGTGAAGGTAATCTGCGGTAGCAACTGCCATGTCGTAAGGACTTAAAAAATCTTCTCCTGAAATATGAAAAAATCCTGTTGCTTTCTTTTCTACGATCAGTAAAATTCCTTTTGCCAGGTCTTCTACATAAGTGGGCGTACGCCATTGATCACCCACTACTTTTATTTTCTTTCCCTGCTCCAGGTTTTCCTTTACCCAACTTACAATATTGCTCCTGGTGCCAATTAAAATATTGCCATACAACAGGCAGGTTCTTGCAATGGCATAGGGCAACCCGCTTTCAGCCACAGCTTTTTCTGCAGCTACTTTGGTGCTGCCATAATAACTCACCGGGTTAACGGTGTCTGTTTCTTTATATGGACCATTCATGCCGTCAAAAACAAAATCGGTTGAAATGAAAATTAAAAATGCATTTATCTTTTTTGCGGCATCTACTATAAAACGTGTAGCAGTAACATTTATCTCCCATGCTTTT
>JAYWAU010000279.1:0-4381 GCA_043782265.1 Ferruginibacter sp.
GTTGTTTAGATAAATGTACAATTGTTGACTGAACAGGAGAGCAGGCGAAAGAACTATTTTATAATCAAAATAATTAGTAACGCTATTAAATCTTAAAAATCCTACCTTTAAACACTAACACGATGTTTGACTGCCTGATAAAACCAGCACCAATAAAGAAATACTTATTCATTGTAATTACCATTTTAAGGTTAATGGCAGTGGTGTTAATAAATTAAAAATAACTATTTAATGGAAGTGATTTTAACAGACCGGGTAGATTTGAAAGAGGGGAAATCAAATTTTATTGACCAGTTTTTTCTTCCGCTTATAAATGACAAAAGAGATTTGCCATTTATTTATCTATCATTGAAAATTACTTTTATTGTTATCCCTTCTGCCGTTTTACTTTTTACCATCACCAATTTGCATTGGGCATGGTACGTTGCCTACTTGCTTATTTTGCTGATTGTTTTTCTGGGGCCTTATGTATTAATGCTGCACAATGTTTGCCATCGTAAATTTTTTAAAAAGAAATTCAATTACCTGAATAGGTATATTCCATGGGTGTTGGGCATCTTCTTTGGTCAAACTCCCGAGACTTATTTTTATCATCATGTAACCATGCACCATCCGGAAAATAATGAGCCCGAAGATTTGAGCAGCACCATGAAATACAACAGAGATAGCTCCCGTGCTTTTATGGTTTACTTAATCTCTTTTTATTTTACAGGGGTGCTTAACCTGATATTGTATTTTAAAAATAAAGCAAGAAATAAATATGCATTGCGGATAATGTTTGGTGAATTATTTTTCACCATGCTTTGCGTGGCATTGTGTTTTGTAAATTTTAAAGCAACGCTTACTGTGTTTATTTTACCATTGGTATTTATTCGTTTTGCTATGATGGCGGGCAATTGGGCACAACATGCATTTATTGATCCGGCAAAGCCCGAAAGTATTTACGGTAATAGTATTACCTGCATTAATACCATTTACAATAAAAAATGTTTTAACGATGGTTATCATATTGGCCATCACCTGCGTCCCTATATGCATTGGACAGAGATGCCTGCTAACTTTATAGAAAACCTCCCCACTTATAAAAAGAATAATGCCATTGTTTTTAAAGGACTTGATTATTTCCAGATTTGGTTTTTACTAATGATCAGGAATTACAAAAAACTTGCAACGAGTTTTGTACAATTAGGAGAGCCACAAACTACTGAATCAATCATACTTTTTCTTAAAAGCCGCACCAGAAAATTTGAGTAATGGTTTTATAAAAAGACCTTCGAAGCTTATTATTTAAAAGAATGCCCCTGTATAAAAATGGATCAGGTTATTTTGCTGATCGAATTATATCTGCCTTTTGCTAAACTAAGATGAATTAGTTCCTTTTGAAAGAAAATGCACCCTGAAAAACTATTTATTTACAGGGTCGCTTTTTTTACTTTTTTTATATTGGCAAATTATCATATCGCTACACCAAATTTATTAACTTGTGACTTAAGCCAGTTCTATTTATAGTATTAAAAAAATGATTTAAATAAAAGAAAACGATATGCCTAAAGAAAAAACCGGAACCGCAAATTTTAAAAATGCTATCAGTGCATTCAATAGATTAATAGAATTGTTGATGTACAAGTGTGCGACGCAACAAAAGTTTCATAGTAGTACTAAACCCTGGTCAATAGTTATTTTACTTGCTTTATTTGCTGTTGGTGGTGATAAAGTTTTTGCACAATCTATTATTACCATTCCTATCGAAACAGAAAAAAATGCATTGATACTACAGACGGATAAAGATGGAAGGCTGGGTATTGTTTATTTTGGCACCAGGCTTTTAAATAGTAACGAATATGCCACTTTACCACAACAATATAATTTTGTGCAGGATAACTCAGGCAGGTACAATGGAGCCTATACACCGGCGGGCACATTTAACCTTGTTGAGCCAGCAGTGCAGGTAACACATGCAGATGGAAATACTTCGCTTGAATTAAAATATATAAGTGCTGAAACAAAAAAGATAGATGAAAATGTAAGCCTGATAAGCATTTTGTTGAAAGACCCTTTATATGCAGATGAAATTACGCTTTACTATAAAACCTACTTTAAAGAAAATGTAGTGGAGCAATGGAGTGTAATTAAAAATGCAGAAAAGAAGCCGGTCAGGATGCAAAAATATGCATCTGCCAATTTATATTTTACAGCACATGACTATTATCTGATGCATTACAATGGCGGTTGGGGAGCTGAAATGAAACCTGAGGAAGATCTTTTAAGCCATGGTATTAAATCTATTGATTCCAAATTGGGGACAAGGGCCAATCTTTATCAGCCACCGACTTTTATGGTATCCTTTGATAAGCCGGCAACAGAAGATGAAGGCAATGTGTTGCTTGGGCAATTGGCATGGTCGGGTAATTTTAAAATTGATTTTGAAGTAGACTCGTATAAAAATTTACGCCTTATTGCAGGCATTAATCCGTATGCATCTGAATATATGCTTGCAGCCGGACAGGAGTTTACAACACCTGCTTTTATTTATACTTTTTCAACAAATGGCAAAGGAGAAGCAAGCCGCAACCTGCATCATTGGGCAACAAAATATAGGTTGTTAGATGGTGGTGGATCAAGGTTAACACTACTCAATAACTGGGAGGCCACTTATTTTGGTTTTGACGAAAATAAACTGGTGAGTCTTTTTAAAGGAGCTAAAACTTTAGGCGTAGATATGTTTTTATTAGATGATGGATGGTTTGGTAATAAACACCCAAGAAACGCGGACACAGCGGGTTTGGGCGATTGGCAGGAGAATGTTAAGAAGCTGCCTCATGGTATTGGATACCTGGTAAAAGAGGCACAGGCAGCAGGCGTAAAATTTGGTATATGGGTAGAACCTGAAATGGTGAACCCAAAAAGTGAATTGTATGAGAAGCACAAGGACTGGGTAATTCGCCAGCCCGACCGCCCTGAAAAATATTATCGCAACCAGTTGGTATTAGATCTTTCCAATCCTGCGGTGCAGAATTTTGTATTTGGTGTGTTGGATACTTTATTTACCAAAAACCCAACACTTGCTTTTGTAAAATGGGATTGCAACTCCGTTATTTACAATGCTTATTCAGCTTACCTGCAAAAGCAGGGTTTACCACAATCTCAACTATATGTTGATTATGTAAAAGGACTATACAAAGTGTTGGAAAGATTGCGGTTCAAATATCCAACTGTGCCCATGATGCTTTGCAGTGGCGGTGGCGGCCGTGTTGATTATGGTGCACTACAGTACTTTACAGAATATTGGCCAAGCGATAATACAGACCCTGTTGAACGTATTTTAATTCAATGGGAGTACTCCTACTTTTATCCAGCTATTGCAAGTTGTAACCATGTTACCGATTGGAGCAAGCTTCCTTTAAAATTTAGAACGGATGTTGCTATGATGGGCAAAATGGGATACGACATAGTAGTAAATAATTTAAGTGAAAAAGATCTTCAGTTTAGTCAGCAGGCTGTAGCCACCTATCGCTCCGTTAGCGATTTAGTTTGGCATGGCGACCTTTATCGTTTGGCAGACCCAAAAGAAAATCCATTCGCATCTTTAATGTTTAGCGGTGTCGATAAAAGCAGGGCTGTGATTTTTAATTATCTTACCAATACAAGGTTTATGCAAACTGCCACTCAGCAGCCCGTTAAATTAAAAGGATTGGATGCAACAAAAAATTACACGGTAAAGGAAATCAATCTTTATCCGGGCACCAGTTCAACTGTGAATGCATCAATGGTTTATTCCGGCAATTTTTTAATGACTATTGGAATTAATCCTGATGTAAACGGGCGAAGAGCAAGCGTGTTACTGGAAGTAAATGCAGTAAAATAATTTTGTAAACTTTTTTCACATTAATAAAACAGTGCAGCGGATAAAAACTTTAGACAGTATGAGGGGGCTTGCTGCAGCTACTGTATTGTTTCACCACATATTTACAAGGTTCCCGCATTTGTTTGAAGGTAAATTTCCTGTGTGGTTAGAAAACGTTTTTACATCTATTTCGAATTTGAATATGGAGGCAGTGTTGCTTTTCTTTTTTCTTTCAGGATTTAGTATTTGTTTAAGTTTAAAGAACGACTTACCTGTCAACAAAATCGACTTTAATATTTATACCCACAGGCGGTTAAAACGCATATTGCCACTGTATTACTTTGCTATTTTTTTTACGTTTGTTTGCGGATTGATCATTAAAACTGCATTCCTCAATGATGATTTTAGTTTAAAGAACCTTGCAGGAAATATCTTCTTTTTGCAATGTTCAAAATCATATAAGGGAAATTGGTTTGCGCCTTACGGCGATAACGGCCCGTTATGGTCTTTATCTTTTGAAGTGTTTTATTATTTCTT
>JAYWAU010000280.1:0-4380 GCA_043782265.1 Ferruginibacter sp.
ACTACCTACCTTTTAAGAGATGAAACTGGCAAAGATTATTGCATTTTTAGTGGCGACACCTTGTTTTTAGGAGATGTTGGACGGCCTGACCTGGCACAGAAAGCTGCAAACATGACACAGGATGAATTAGCCGGTTTGCTTTACGAGAGCTTGATGAATAAAATTATGCCATTAGCAGATGATGTGATTGTTTATCCGGCGCATGGTGCAGGAAGTGCCTGTGGCAAAAATATGATGAAAGAAACGGTTGATACTTTGGGCAATCAAAAAAGAATGAACTATGCGCTAAACCAGCCAAATAAAGAAGCCTTTGTAAAAGCAGTAACAGATGGGTTGCTTCCTCCCCCTGCGTATTTTGGCTTAAATGTAGCCATGAATAAAAAGGGCTATGAAAGTTTTGAAGCTGTATTAAACAATGGCATGCTGGCATTAAGCCCGGATGAATTTGAAGCGGTTGCAGAAAATACAGAAGCATTGATATTAGATACCCGTGACAATCATATTTTTTACAAGGGCTTTATTCCTCAATCAGTAAACATTGGTTTAAATGGTGATTTTGCACCATGGGCAGGCGGCTTAATTGTTGATGTAAAGCAGGGTTTACTACTGGTTACTGAACAAGGTAAAGAAGAAGAAACAGTTACCCGTTTAAGCCGTGTTGGTTTTGATAATATATTGGGGCATTTAAAGGGTGGCTTTAGCGCCTGGCTGGATGCAGGTAAAACTGCTGATGTGGTAGACAGGATAACTGCACACCAGTTTGCCAATGAAGCTGAACCGGGTAAAGATAAAATTATAGATGTGCGTAAAGAAACAGAGTATGCTGCAGAGCATATTGAAGATGCCTATAACAGGCCACTGGCTTTAATCAATGATTGGGTAAAAGATATCAACCCTGAAGAGCATTTTTACCTGCACTGTGCCGGCGGCTACCGCAGCATGATGGCTGCATCTATTTTACAGGCCCGTGGCTACAGAAACTTTACAGAAGTGGAAGGCGGCTTTGATGCCATCAGTAAAACAGGTATTCCAACAACAAATTTTGTGTGCCAGACTAAAGTTATGAAACCATAATATTTTATACCATTTACTTATAAAAGCTTTTTTACTATTTACAAATACCCGGTTTAAAATACCGGGTATTTTTCTTTAAGAATATCCTTTTCGCCATACCCATAACATAGCACTGTGATGCTTTTCAATGTGTTTTCTCTTATCACATTTTATACCCCGAAATATATTTTAAAAAAACTAAAACCCCATAATCATACTTGTAGAGGAATTTTAAGATAAGTTTGTAATAGCTTTTAATTCTCAATTAGTATGGCTATGAAGAATAATATTTCACTTGAACAGGGCGATGTAAATAACAGTAACCTGCGCAAAGCGTATGTTGAAAACTTAGATGAGCAAACAACAGATTGGATAAAGGAAGATGCTACCTATTTTCTGCACCAGGCACTCAGCACCCCCGTAATGAATGTACTCAGCAAAACTGAGGGCCCTTTTATTTACGATCTAAATGGCAGGCAGTATCTTGATCTGCATGGCAACGGTGTACACAATGTTGGCTTTAGCAATCCTGCTGTTATTAAAGCAGTGATAGAACAATTACAGCGTTCATTGGCATTTACACCAAGACGGTATACCAATATTCCTGCAATACAACTGGCTAAAAAATTAGTGGAAGTAACACCTGCCGGATTAGACAGAGTGCTCTTTTGCCCGGGTGGTTCAGAAGCAATTGAAATGGCAGTAATGCTGGCCAAACAGGTAACGGGAAAATGGAAAACAATTTCTTACTGGGATGCTTATCATGGCACTGGATTTCAATCGGCCAGCATTGGAGGTGAAGAACATTTTACCACTGGCAATGGCCCCATGGTACCCGGTAATTTTCATGTTGAGTTTCCTAACTATTATAGAAATCCCTGGGGATGGACAGATGAAGAAGCCATCGATGAAGAATATATCCGGCAGGTAAAAATTACTTTACAACGCAACCCTGATATGGCTGCTATAATTGGTGAACCCATTTCTGCCACACCTGTAGTTCCCTCAAAAAATTATTGGTTAAGTATAAAAGACCTCTGCAATCAATATGGCATGTTACTGATTTTTGATGAAATTATTGAAGGCTTTGGAAGAACCGGTAAACTTTTTGCCAGTGAACATTTTGTAACGCCTGATGTACTGGTACTCGGCAAAACACTTGGTGGCGGACTGTTGCCATTTGCAGGCATTGTTACAAAAGAAGCCTACAATATTTTACAGCATCGGTCGATAGGTCATTTTACGCATGAAAAAAATCCTTTGTGTGCAGCAGCGGGTTTAGCCACCATAAATTATTTACAAGAACATCAACTGGCAGCAAATGCAGCCGCAGTTGGCGACTACTTAATGGATCAATTACTGGCGTTAAAAGATATATATCCACTGATTGGAAATGTGGCAGGCAAAGGATTACACATCGGCATTGACCTTGTAAAAAATCGTACAACAAAAGAGAGAGCTACTAAAGAAGCTGAAGCCATTATGTATTTCTGTATGAAAGAAGGCATTGCTTTTAAATTAATCGAAGGAAATATCATTACCATTCGGCCGGCTTTAACCATAACCAACGATCATTGCGACATGATTGTTACTGCCTTAAGCAAAGCGCTCGAAAGCTTGTGACTGAATAAATTGTTAACTGCTAAAATCATCCCATTTTAAAACAACCTGGTAATCTGCTATAATGCAAGAGTAGCCTGCTCCCGCAAAAAAATTAATTGTAATTAAAAGCAGTACCATACTTTCATAATAATTCTGCAAAGGGTTGGCAACGGTTTCGGCAATTTGAAATTCAGCCGGTAAAAGACACATAAATTTTAATCCTTAATTTAGCATTGGGTTATATTTCAATTTATAATAGTAATGATTACAACAAAGGAACATTGGGAGAAAGTATTTGCTACAAAAGCAGCAAATGAGGTTAGTTGGTTTCAACCATATCCCAAAACCTCTGTGGAATTTTTTGAATTATTTAATCTTCCGTTAGATGCCAACATTATTGATATTGGTGGTGGCGATAGTTATTTGGTGGATGTATTTATTGAAAAAGGGTACAGAAATATTTACGTGCTGGATATTTCTGAAAATGCATTAAACCGTGCAAAACAACGGTTGGGAGATAAAGCCAGTTTGGTTCATTGGATTGTTTCGGATGTTACAGACTTTAAACCCGAAGTTAAATTTGATTTTTGGCATGACAGGGCAGCTTTTCATTTTCTAACAAGCGAACAAAAAATTGAGAAGTATGTTGCCATTGCAGAGAACGGCATCAATAAAAATGGCTACCTGATATTGGGCACCTTCGCTGAAGGTGGGCCGGAGAAGTGCAGCGGACTGGAGATTAAACAATATTCAGAAGCATCTATGTCAACACGCTTTGAAAAAAAATTTGACAGGATAAAATGTATCTTCGAAGAACACGAAACACCATTTAATACGAAACAGCATTTTTTATTTTGCAGTTTCCGTAAAAAATAAGTGCATCAAATTTTGCATAAGAATATCTAACCTTACCAAATCTTTCTTGCCCTTGCAACAGTTCTAATTATTAAACCAAATAGGGAGAAAAAGATGCTGCTGAAGAAGTTTGAAACTTTTAAAATCTATAAAAATCGCACGTACCGGTTAATGTCTTTTCTTTTTTAATTTTCCTCTACCACTTCAATATTCAATTGGCATTTTTTATACTTCGCTTATTTTCTTTCAGTCAATTTCAATTTAATATTTCAACACCTCCCGGTACCACATAACAGAAGCAAAGCACCTACTACACGACAATTAAAGAGGATATTGACGAACGGGCCAAACAGGAATGTAACAAAAGTAACCCAGCAGCTATTTCCATTTATATAACTTTAGTAAAAATTATTTTATATGAAAAAGAACATGGGTAACACCGATCGTATTATTCGTTTGATTGTGGCGGCCATATTTGGAGGCTTATATTTTACCAATACCGTAAGCGGTACATTTGGTATTGTGCTACTTGCTTTGGCAGGTGTATTTATATTAACCAGCCTGGTAAGTTTCTGCCCTTTGTATACATTGTTAGGTTTAAATACCTGCCCTGCAAAAAAAAACTAAACCTGTTTTAACTAAATTATTTTTTCAGGATGTCGCATTCACCTGGTGACAGCCTGAATTATTATTAAGGGCAAGGTGCTCCAAATCATACATTATTATGTAATACTTTATTGAACCTGGGAGTTACTGCTATTATAAAATTATCAAGCTATCCTCCCGCTTTAATATATGACCAACCCTCTTCTTGTTTTTTGGCAAGTTCCAAAATAGATACCGGAACAATGATTGCTTGTTGTATTACCC
>JAYWAU010000281.1:0-12067 GCA_043782265.1 Ferruginibacter sp.
CAGGAAAAAGATGTTAAGATGATGGCACTATGTATCCAGATGGATATGGAATGTGCGATATTGTGCTATACAGCAGCACAGCTAATGAGTATGGGCAGCGCAAAATCAATTGATATTTGTAAGATTTGTGCCCAGGTTTGTGATGCTTGCGCAGATGAATGCAGTAAGCATGATAATGAACATTGCAAAGAATGTGCAGATGCTTGCAGAAAATGTGCCAAGGAATGTAAAAAGATGTAATTGCAGTTTTTATATTTATTAAAAAAAGAAAAATGACAACACAACAAATCGTACTGGCATCAAGGCCAAAAGGCTTGCCTGCACTGGATAATTTTAAAACTAAAAATATTGAGTTGCCGGAAATAAAAAAAGGTGAAGTGTTACTACAAGCCATGTACTATTCAGTTGACCCATATATGCGTGGCAGAATGAACGATGCAAAATCTTATGCCCCTCCGTTTGAAATAGACAAACCTTTAACCGGAAGTGTAATAGCAAAAGTGATGCAAAGCAAATCGGATAATTTTAAAAATAGGCGATGTAGTTGCAGGAATGTTACCGTGGCAGAAGCAAATGATTGCTGATGAAAAAAGTTTGAAAGTAATCGATACCTCCATAGCCCCGGCAAGTTATTACCTTGGCATATTAGGCAGGGCTTACCGCATATTTTGGATTAATGCAGATAGGTAAACCCAAAGCTGGTGAAACAGTGGTGGTATCCGGTGCTGCAGGTGCAGTTGGTGTAGTGGTAGGGCAAATAGCAAAAATACAGGGGTGCCATGTTGTAGGCATTGCAGGTACTAATGAAAAAGTAAAATTACTAAAAGAACAATTTGGATTTGATGAAGCCATCAATTATAAAACAACAGCAGACATACAAAAAGCCATTGCCGCAGCTTGCCCAAAAGGAGTTGATATTTATTTTGACAATGTAGGTGTGTAATTTCTGATGCCGTTATCAGCAATATCAACTTTCACGCAAGGATACCTTTATGCGGAAAAATTGCTTTATACAACAGCACTGAAATACCAATGGGGCCAAGGATACAGCCCATGCTATTAACCAGGAGTGTATTGATGCAGGGTTTTATTGTGGGCAATTTTAAAGAACAGTTTCCCGAAGGAATAAAGCAATTGGCTCAATGGGTAAAAGAAGGAAAATTAAAATTTACAGAAACCACAGCACATGGTTTTGAAAAATTACCTGCTGCATTAATTGGTTTATTTAAAGGAGAAAATACAGGCAAGATGATTGTGGAAGCATAAGGATTGATTACAAAAACGAAGAAATATCTTTCTGCCAATGTTTAAATATTTACTTCTTACTATTTAATTACAGATTAGTATTGAACAATCCTTTTTCATATAAAAAGATTGCTCTATTTTATTACCAATATTGCTATTTTATGCATTTTTGCCTTCCTGAAAATAGTGATAATCCTACGCTTTTCTATCCTGTCTGTTTCCGAATTTCCCAGCTTTATTTTCCTTTGGTTATCGTTCCAAAGCACATCCTATTTATAAAAGTTGGTAATAATTAATAATCGTCAGCCAAAGCAACCAGCGGCCAAAAATTATCGTATAAAACAATTTAGCATCCTGCCCGGGAATAACAGGATTTGAAATTTTTGGGTTGCAACTTTGGGGTCACTATTCTGCGTTAATTCAAATTAAGCGTAAGAGGTTCCTGAAAGGGCCTTTAAAAATCTAAATTGGATACTCGTTGTTCCCTTCCCGCAGTTTAGCATAAATATTTTACAGAAAGTAGCCATATTTTTAACCTCGATTTTTTGGCTGGTAATTTAAAAGAAGTTGAGTATATCCGATTATAAAAAATGGCGGAAGGTTTAGCAATTAAACAAATAGTATCTCCAATATAAACACAACATGTGATCATTAGTAAAATAAATAAGTATCTTTTACCTGCATTATTAATTACACTTATCCGGAATGCATGAAAAAGATTTTTAAAATAACAGGAATTGTTTGTTTGGTATTGGTTGGCATTTTACTTGCCCTTTATTTTTATGTTATAAATAATGCAGAAAGTCTGATTAAAGACATGGTTACAAAACAGAGCCATGGCAAACTATCACTGGTAGTAAAAAAAATTGAATTCAATCCACGCAAATTACACCTTGAAGTTATTCAACCTCATTTTTATAGTACCGATACTATAACAAGTTTTACAACCTATGATATTAAAGCTAACAAGCTAGTGCTTGAACTTTCCGCTTTAAGGCCACTACTTTTTGACAGGAAAATTTATTTAGACACCATTGTTTTTATGCGGCCACAGGTAACTGTTACTAAATGGAAAGATCAGCCAAAAGAAAATTTTTCACTTCCTGAACAGATGGGCAAAGTATATGCAGAATTAAATAATTTATTGAATACGCTGAATATAAAATACTGCCTGATTGATTCAGGACGTTTAACCCTTGAAAATAAAATACAAAAAAATAGCAAGCCCATTATAATTACTGATTATTATTTAAGAATTGATAACCTGAAAATTGATTCTACTTCAGGTAATACTGACCGTTATCTTTTTAGCGACCGCATAAGATTCTATTCTTCTCACCAGGATATTGCATTCCCCGACGGAAACCACCGTTTAAAATATGGCCGTCTTAGAATTAACTCTTTAAAAAAATCGATAGAGATATATAGTTGCTATATCTATGGAAAAAAATCAGGAGACGGCTTTAATGAATTCGGAGTTTTTTTTGATACACTTCGCTTGTCGAATGTAAATTTTGAAAAACTTACCAAAATGAATATGATTGAGGCAGACAGTGCACTCTGCATTAATCCCGAATTGAGGATCAATATGGAGTTAACCGAAAGTTCGAAAAATAATTCAACCAAAAGAGTGCCGCTCTCAAAAGATTCAATGGCAATGGCGGTTAAAACATTATTTGGAGATATTGACATTAATTATATCGGCGTATTAAATGCCAGGCTGGCCATGCAAACAAAATCGCATGAAAAAATCACCTCCTTTAGTACCAGGCAAAGCAATTTTATTATGCAGGATATCACGATTGTAAAAGATCCTGGTATACCAATTAAAGTAGGAAGTTTTTACTTTGGTTTACATGGATACAAAACCTACGACCACGATAGCTCTTATATGGTTTCATTTGACAGTATTCTATTTAGAAATAGCAGGATAAATCTTTCCAATTTTGCCATAGCTCCTACAGCAAAAAACAAGAACTTTACTGACAGGAAAGACATTCGAATGCATGCGCTCGAAATACAACATTTGCCATGGCTCGATCTGATCACCAATAAAAAAATTGTAGCCGGAGAGGTAACAATGAACAGACCTGAAATTAACATAACTGCGCCTGAAAGAAAGCAAGGTTCAAATACTGTTTCTCATTCTATTTACGAAGCTTTTAACGAATTTGCTGATAAGTTACAAATTGGCCGTTTAAAAATTGAAGATGCAAATATTAATTTTTATACTGCTAATAAAAATCATTTACAACTTCAAAAAGTAAATACGGTGATTGGCTTTGATCACCTTCTCCATTCAACTAACATCAATGATCTTACAGGCTCCTTAAACACCATTTCGTTTGCCAGTGGAACGCTACATGCCGGAGCCAATTCCATCCAATTACAAAATGGAATTTTTAATGGAAAACAGCACTCCTTGTTCATTTCCAATGCATCAGTTTTTGAAGGTAAAGGGAAAAATGCTGCTATCGTTAAAAACATCCAAATAGACAACTTCCATGCAAGCCAACTCAATCAATTTGAAATTGGTAATCTTAGCTGGGGAAATGCCAACATTATTTTTAATGCTTCTCCAAACAGAAAAAATACAAACCCATCTACCAAAAGTTCAGTTCAAAATAAACCTTTGCAGCTGTCACTTGCAAAATTGAATGGAAAGAATACAACAGTTTCCATACAATCAAACAACCTGCGTGCAAGTATTATTATCGACAAACTTGAGGCCAACAGCATTTATTGGGATGGGAAAAATAAACCAACTATAAAAGGTTTGCAGGTTCAGGGAAATACCCCTTCATCTAAAAAATAGTACGCTTGATGTTGGTGTTAAAGAATTTATGATACAGGATCAGCAACCTTCTTATTTGCATCAACTAAACATCCTTTCGGAAGGTAAAAAAAATACCATTTCAATTAATAATGCTACCCTCAGTTTCATTCCGGATATTGGTTCTATACTTGCAGGTGATTCAAAAATCAGTGATATCGTTCTTAACAATCCAATTATCAGCATCAACAATAGCGATAGGGTTGTTGAGGAATTGGCCGAACAAAAAAAAGGCAAACTTCCCAGGCTGAATATTAATCAAATCAGTATTCTAAACCCTGTAATAACTAACCTGCCGCCTTCAAAGCAACACAAAATAAATGTGGCTGAACATACATCAAACTGGTATCTAAAGGATATACGTTCGAACGATAATTTGCTAACCATAAAAGGAATAAAGTCGTCTATGACTGGTTTTTCGGCCGAAACCAATACGGTTACCCTTTCCGTGTCAGGCCAAGGTAAATTAGATGTTGACATAACCGGTATAAACTTCTCCCCTGCTTCAAATACTACAGCTGCCCGTTGGTCGGCAACACTCAATGCTGTATCTGCAAGAAATATTGCAGTAACAACCAAAAAAAATGATAGCGTGAAAAATAACATACAGTTATATTCGCTGGATGCAGAAAACCTTATGTTAAATAATGTTGAGAAAATAACAGCAGGGAATATGCTTGCCGGGAATAAAAATTTTAGGGTTAAAAATACAAGCATTAATATACTTACTCCCAAAAATAATCTAAGGGTAAATAATTTACAATTTGAAAATTCTGTTCAAACAATCTCTTTTGATTCGATGGCTTTTGTTCCTCTTATTGACAGGGATTCTTTTAATAAAGTAAATATTTATCAGAAAGATTATATACAATTCTCCACAGGTAAAACTTTTATCGATGGCGTTAATCCTGAATTATTTTTTAGAGACACTATTTTTTTTCTAAAGAAAATTGAAATAAACCAGGCTATGTTAAGAGTGTATAAAGATAAAAGGCTTCCTGCAAATAAAAGCTCTTACCAACCACTTCCTGTAACCGCCATTCAGCAAATAAGTAAAAAAATTAGCGTTGATAGCATACAGGTGAAAAACGCAGACATTAGCTACGAAGAGGTGAATGAAAAAACCCTTATGACAGGTGTTGTAAAATTTAAGCGAACCGATGCGCTGATACAGAATTTTAAAACATTTGATATTAAGCCAACTGATAGCCTTCGGTTGTATGTGACCAGTTGGGCAATGGATACTATATTTTTGAAACTTCGGTTTAATGAATCTTATATGGATACATTAAATGGGTTTCTTTTTGGAGTTAGATTAAGTCCATTTAACATGACTGCCCTTAATCCCATTTTACAACCATTGGTTTCCGCAAAAATAAACAGGGGATGGATGGACACACTAAGATTAACTGCCATTGGCAGGGAATATATTGCATATGGAAAAATGAAAATGTATTATAGCAATTTAAAAGCAACCTACCTTAAAAATGGCAATGAGGAGGTTAAAACATTTAAGACAAAACTTATTACATTTTTCGCCAACAGCCTTATACTAAGGCATAACAATCAAAAGGGTTTTGGGCAGGTATATGCCGAAAGAATGAGAGATAAAAGTCTTTTTAATTATTGGTTAAAAATCTTGATTAGCGGAGCCATTTCAAACACTGGCGTAAAGACAAATAAAAAGCTGGAAAAAAAATATCATCAATCTATAAAGAAAAAGAAATTACCGGAAATACAAGAAATAGAGTTATAGGTAGTATTAGCTGATATTAATTTTCGTAAAATATTAAACCGGTCTATTTACCATGTATAAATTCTAAATTGTTGCTGAGCCCTTATTAATAAAAGCATGAAAAAGAGGTGCTGCCTTTCGTGCTGTTTGTATTTAGCAGGATGCTATTTAAGAATTATTTCAAATCGCCAATTGCTGTAACTGTTGTATGTCTTCAGGCGTTGTTCTGCAACAACCGCCGATAATTTTAGCACCGGCAGCATGCCATGTTTTTGCATCATCACAAAAATGAGTTGGTTGTAACGATGCAGACATCCAACGTTTATTTTCTGCATTCCATATTTCGCCTTTATTGGGATACACAACAATTAATTTATCGCTAAGGGATGCCGCAATTTGTACTAGTGAAGCTATGTATTGCGGGGCAGTGCAGTTAACTCCAACTGCAACAATTTGGTCGGAATCATTGAGCAATTTTACAGCATCGGAAAAATCTTCTCCACTGCTAATATGCGTTTCGTCTTTACAACTAAAACTAATCCATGCCTGAACACCTGGAAATTCAGTCAGCAATTCTTTTAATGCAATGGCTTCATCAATGCAGGGAATTGTTTCACATGCCAATATATCTGCACCGGTTTCAATCAATATTTTTAAACGGCTTCGGTGAAATGTTTTTAGGTCTTCGATACTTATACCATAATTACCACGATACTCCGATCCATCAGCGAGCGATGCTCCATAAGGACCAACAGATGCAGCAACCAATGGCTTAATCTTTTGGAGCAAAATTTTCAATGCTGCTTCTCTTGCATTAAAAGCCAGTTGTACACTTAATTGCATAAGTTCAGTTGCCTGCTGCTTTGTATAACCATGCTTTTCAAATCCCTCAAAGCTGGCCTGGTAACTGGCTGTGGTAATAACATCAGCACCTGCAATCAAATAATCATAATGCACTTGCTGAATTAATTGTGGGTCTTCTTTTAATAATTTGGCCGACCATAGCGCATGATTAAGATCAGCACCCCTTGTTTCCAATTCTGTAGCCATAGCTCCGTCCAAAATAACAATTCCCTTCCGGGCAATAAAAGGTTCAAATAAATTTTTCATTGTATTAATGTTGCCGCAAATTAAGATTATAATTTTTGCTAACTTTGGCCACAACTGTGTTTTCAGAAAATGAGGTTAACGGAAATTTCTTACTTTATAAATTTTCTTTAAGCAACTTGTCTATAGTATCGTAGAATTCTTTTTTATATGCCACGTAATACGCTCCGGTGGCAGGGCCGTTAAAGCCGGTATCCAGTTTTCGTATTTTTCCTTTTTTATCTATGATGATAGATGAGGGGAAAAATTTGATAGCCGTTACCTGTGGCAATGTTTTTTCTGTACGCAGAGAATCAGAAACTGTTACCTCCGTATTCAAAATTGGATACCGTACATTAAAACGTTGCTGAAATTTTTTGAGGCTTTTGACAGATCTATCCCAATCAGGAGAATACTCGTAGGCAAGTGCTATCACCTCCACACCACGCTGCTTATTTGCATTGTAATAGGCACTTAAAAAAGCAGTTTCATCCATACAATTAGGACACCAGCTTCCCATAAGTTGAATTACCACAACCTTATTTTTAAACCGATCACTATTAATAGCAACCTGTTTGCCTTCTAAATCTTTAAACGAAAAATCAAGGCTTTCTTCACCCGGTTTTACAAACATCGCTACGGAGTCTCCGGGTACTTTTGCATTGGCATTTTTTACAGCCGACCAGTTTTCTATTAAAGTAGCTCCTGAAAAAAAGGTGCCACCTGTGATGGTTTTATCGTCAGCAATTTTTGCTGTAAACAGGAAACAATGACCGCCATCAAATCCTGAAAGAAATAGTGAATCATCTTTTACAATTCCCTCCAGGTAACGGTAATCGCCTGTGGGGTTAAGAAATGTACCGGTAAGATGATTACCCAACTGTTTAAAGATACCCACCGAAAGTTGATTCGGTTTACTTTTCGCAAAAGATACCGCCCAATTTCCTGAAATATTTTTATCCGTTGTTACTCCTGTTAAAAATCGTTGGTTGCCTTTTGCTGCACTAAAAGGTATCACCTGCGTTTTAAGAGAGCCTCCTTTTATCCAGACGCCACTTAGTTCTTTGTTAGTTTTCTTAATCCTGAATTGAGATTCAAAAACAGGCATTTGAATAAAAAATGAATCTCCCACTTCTTTAATATTATCTACCTTAATTTTTTCTGCAGCATTTTTTATATACCAAACAGGCTTGCCTTGCAACGTTTTCCATTCAAACGTAAATGCAATTACGTTACCATCGGCACGATGCAATTTTGCACTCCACCATCCCTGCTGTGCCACTACATTAAAACCTGTCACTAACAATATTGCTAAAATGAATGCTCTCATAATTTACTTTACCCGATTATAATTTACGGTTTATAATTTTAAAGCAAAGGTATTATTAACAACCTCAATAATTTCCTGCTGTATGGTGTTATAGTAAATTAAAGCTAAAAACGTAAGTTATGCGAAAGTTAAAACCTGTAACAGTGCTTATGGCCAAATACTTTTTAGCTTTATATACTCCAATTTTTTAATTAAAATACCATCCGTTGATAGGATACGAATTTGATTGTATGGCTTATTAGGAAAGAAAATTGTTGTCATCACTGTTAACCCGTCATCTGCAAATAATTCTACTGAGCTAACATCTATTACCAAAGAAATTTTCATTGCAGCATTGTCGGTAAGCCGGGGTGCAACATACCTTGCTGCAAAGTTTTTTTGAAAATCTGTTTTACCGGATTTAGTTCTGTCAATGAAATATTGATTTTGTTTTGCATCATAACCTATCAACAGTTCTTCGCCTATTTCATTTGACAGCACCATTGTAAAATCTTTTATGCCTGCATCTAAATTAATACGACATGGAAACTTTGGTTTATCTGCTTTAGTTGCAATAGCTATGCTTTTTGTAACCTTTAAATTTTGAAAACTAACAGCTGGAGACTGAATTGCAGAAAGTTCGCTAACTGGTTGGGAAGTAATAAAAATATCATTTCCAAAATGCTTTAGTCTTAATTCTCTTGGGATGGTCATGGCACTTCTCCATGGATCGGTAGGCACCTGTTTGGCATAGTCCCAGTTACTCATCCAACCCAAAAATATCTTTCTTTTGCCAGTGTTTGACCAGGTAATGCCTGCATAATCATCAGGACCATATTCTAACCAGCGGGGATCTTTCTGATTGGATGAAAATATTTTTCCATTAAAGTCACCAACGAAATATTGTGTACCGGATCCTCCATTGGGTGCCCCTGGATTAAGGTTTACAATTAATACCCAACTTAGTATTCCATTGTCATCCACTGCAATTAAATCAGGGCATTCCCATCCGCCGCCATGAGCACCCCTGCCTTCTCCAAACTCACTTTCTTTTATCCAGTTTTTTAAATCAGGGGAAGAATAAAACTCAATATGATTATTGGCAGATAAGGTCATAATCCATTTTTTTTGGGGTTCGTACCACATTACTTTAGGATCACGAAAATCTCTTAATCCCGGATTTTTAATAACAGGATTGGCCGCATATTTTGTCCATGTTTTTCCTTCATCAAGACTGTAAGCAATACTTTGATTTTGAAAATTATTTCTTCCTGCCTTTTCACCAATCGTATCGTGTTGCGTAAAAATGGCCACTAATGGCACCTGCCCATTTTTGCCAAAGCCGGAGGCATTATTTTTATCGACTACTGCACTACCTGAAAAAATAGTACCAATGCTATCAGGGTAAATTGCAATCGGCTCCTCCTTCCAATGAATTAAATCCTTGCTGGTAGCATGCCCCCAATGCATGGGTCCCCAAACCGAACTATAAGGATGGTATTGAAAAAATAAGTGATAAATACCCTTGTAATAAACCATACCATTGGGATCATTTATCCAATGGGCCTGGGGACTAAAATGAATCTGCGGCCGGTGCTGTTCATTCATCACCTTATTATCTACCTGGGCTAAAAGAGAGTTGCAAAATAATTGCAAGACCGACAGACAAATCACAAGTTGTATTTTTTCCTTTTTCATAATTATTTTTTCTGTTTGTAATAATAATCTTTTTAAAAGAAAGAGAAAACTGAATCGTTTAAAAAGTTCCTGAATAAACTATAAACATCTAATGCCTTTATCAGGGTCGAAATTATATCGGATACGTAATATAATGTGATAGGCCGAAAAATAACGTTACAATGCTCTGTTTTGCCAAAGCCACACTACAATACAAAATAATTTTCACTCCAAAATAATATCTCTAAATCTACTGTTTAGCAGATAACCCAAATCAATCTTTGCTCTACAAACAAAAATTGAATGTTTAAATTTGTTGCATGAGTGTTCAAAAATTAATTGACAGTTTACAAAAGCACATTGATATGTCACGGCAGGAGCAGGAATTGCTGGCTGATTTTTTAGTGTTTAAAATAATTAAGAAAAGACAATTCTTATTGCACGAAGGGCAGATAGCGAGGGAAGTGGCTTTTGTGGTAAGTGGCTGTTTGCGTTCTTATTCAATTGATCAAAATGGCTTTGAACATATTCTGCAATTTGCACCAACAGGCTGGTGGATTACGGACATGTACAGTTTTATCTCTCAACAACAAACCCACCTTACTATTGATGCACTAATGGACACAGAAGCCTATTTACTGAGCAGGGAAAATCAATTGATTTTATTTGACAAGATTCCAAAGCTGGAGCGATATTTTAGAATTGTTACAGAAAATTCTTTAGTGGGCAGCCGTCAGCGGTTGATAGATAATTTGAGTTTAACAGCCAGACAGCGGTACGGCATTTTTTGCAATACTTATCCCACCCTGATACATGATATTCCACAAAAATTAATTGCGGCGTACATTGGCGTTACCCCCGAGTTTTTGAGTAAGCTTAAAAATAGTGGTGCCAAAACAAAAAAATCTTAATCTACATTAAGCTCATTTCTTAACCTGGGTTATTGTAAATGGCGGGTGCTTTGATGAATCTTTGCAGTATCAATTTTTAATCAATTTATTTAAAAATAAAATACTACAACTATGGCAAAGACAGTACTACATAAAGCCGATACCCGTGGTGATGCAAACCACGGATGGCTGCACAGCAAACACACTTTTAGTTTTGCAAACTATTACAATCCCGAAAGGATGCACTTTGGAGCATTGAGGGTATTGAATGACGATACGGTAGCAGGTGGTAAAGGATTTGGCACACACCCGCACGATAATATGGAAATCATCAGTATTCCACTGGAAGGTGATTTGGAACACAAGGATAGTATGGGCAATGTGGCCGTAATTAAAAATGGCGAGATACAGGTAATGAGTGCCGGCACAGGAATACAACACAGTGAGTACAACAAAAACAAAGAAACAGCAGTTAAATTTTTGCAGATTTGGGTATTCCCGAATAAAAAAAATGTAACGCCCCGCTACGATCAGATTCCCCTGCATCTGGAAGACAGGAAAAATAAATTGCAACAAATATTATCTCCCAATGCAGATGATGCTGGTGTGTGGATTCACCAAAATGCCTGGTTTCATTTAGCCAATTTTGATAAAGGCACAGCCACCGAATACAAGTCTAAAGCAAAAGGAAATGGCCTGTATGTATTTAACCTAAAGGGGGATTTGAAAATAGATGACCAGGTTATAAACACCCGTGACGGTCTTGGCATTTGGGATGCCGACAGTGTACAAATTACTGCTGAAACCGACGCAGAGTTTTTATTAATGGAAGTGCCCATGGCATTGTAGATAAACATAAAATAATAAGATGAACACAATTAAAATAGCAAAGACAATCTACCCGGTTTTAGATGTTATAAAAAACAGGTGGAGTGCAAGGGCATTTTCACAAAAGGAAATTACTGATGATGAATTAAATACGATGTTTGAAGCAGCAAGCTGGGCTGCAAGTGTCAACAATGAACAGTCCTGGCAATATATATATGCAAAAAAAGAAACGGCGGCTTTTGATACCATCTGGAATTGCTTATTACCAGGTAACCAACCTTGGGCAAAAAATGCAGCAGCGCTGATAGTAGCAGTGGCAAGAAAAAATTTTGAGGCAAATGATACATTGAATCCATATGCAGGCCACGACCTTGGAATGGCAAACGCACACTTGCTATTGCAAGCAACAGCCATGAATATTTATTGCCATCCGATGGCTGGGTTTAATAAAGTGAAACTGACAG
>JAYWAU010000282.1:0-4369 GCA_043782265.1 Ferruginibacter sp.
AACCGGCACAAAATTGTGTTCTGGTATTTCAATTTGTAATTCTTCTGCCAGTTTTATGATGTGTAAAATTTTAAAAATAAAATACAGGTATCCTGTAAACATATTGGGCTGATGAGCAGTACAAATAGTGAAGGTGTTGTCGCTGCTTAATTGTTGAAGGTAATTTTTTTGCTTCCCGTTAAGTTCAACATCCTGGTATTGCTTACCTAATATTTCTACCAGTAATTGCCTGTTTGTAGGAAATAATGTACGCTTTTCAATGGCCGCTTTTATACCCTCCTTAGTAACGGGATAATTATAGAAAGGTAATAATTTTTCTTCGCCGGCAATATAATCAGTAACCATTTTAGAGAAATAGCCTGTTTGCTTATACGAAATAAATTGCGCTGTTGTATTCATTAAAGAAATAAAATTAGAGAACTAACATTTTAAATTATTGTAAAAATAAGGTGTAAACTTTATAATCAATTGCAACAGATAAATTTAAAATCACCGCAGATTTCATGGTTTCAAACCCTGATAAAAATAGTACTGAATTAAGATAAACCTGTAAATGGTTGGCAACACATGCCACCACTTAAACAACCGCACCTTCAATATCGTAATCATAGGCTTTGGTAATTTTTACTTGTACAAATTCACCAATGGTTAATTTTTTCTTACTCTCAATAATAACTTCATTATCCACTTCCACACTATCAAATTCTGTACGCCCAAGGTAACGGCCGGCTTCTTTTTTATCTATCAGTACTTTAAATGTTTTACCAACTTTCTCCTGGTTTTTTTCAAGGCTTATTTCCTGTTGTACTTCCATTATTTCCTGTGCACGCTCTTCCTTTTCTTCTGCTGATAAATCATCCAACATGTTGTACGCACTGGTGCCTTCTTCATGGCTGTAAGTAAATATTCCCATCCTGTCGAAACGCATTTTTTGCAAAAAGGTTTTCAATTCTTCCACATCATCCCTTGTTTCTCCAGGGAAACCCGCTATTAAAGTCGTGCGCAAACAAATACCAGGAATGCGATTGCGAATCTCTCCAATCAGGTCTTCCATTTCTTCCCTCGTAATTTGCCGTTTCATTAAATTCAACATGTTATTGGCAGCATGTTGTAACGGCATATCAAGATAATTGCAAATATTTTCCCTATCCTTAATGGCATCAATAATATCAATTGGAAATTTAGAAGGATATGCATAATGTAACCTAATCCATTCCAATCCCTTTACATCTGCAAGGGCATTTAATAATTTTGGCAGTTCTCTTTTTTTATAAATGTCCAGTCCGTAATAAGTTAATTCCTGAGCTATCAACATCACTTCTTTAACACCCCTATCAACCAAACGCTTAGCTTCATCAACCAGCGATTCAATTGTTCTGCTAACATGCTGCCCACGCATTAATGGTATGGCACAAAAAGAACAGGTACGGTTACATCCTTCGCTTATTTTGATATAAGCATAATGCTGAGGCGTGTACAATAAACGCTCACCTATCAAATCTGCTTTATAATCTGCATTAAATTGTTTTAATATTCCCGGTAATTCCATGGTACCGAAATAGGCATCTACTTCCGGTATTTCTGCTTCCAGATTATTTTTATAGCGCTCACTAAGGCATCCGGTTACATAAACTTTATCAATTTTACCCCTACGCTTTAACTCTACCTGATCTAAAATGGTATTGATACTTTCTTCCTTTGCCTTTTCTATAAAACCACAGGTGTTTACAATTACTATGTTATGATCTTTTTTACCACTTTCGTGCACAACGTCAATTTCATTTGCCACCAACTGGCCACTTAACACTTCACTGTCTACCATATTTTTACTGCATCCCAGTGTAATGATGTTTACTTTATCCTTATGTAATGATTTTGTTTTCATATTTAAATGTTGGCAAAGGTAAGTTGTTTGCATTATGAACACCTCCCTTTTTAGAAGGCAATAATTCAATAATGTCTGTTAATAAAATATCATACACAAATAAAGTTTGCGGTCATATATTTTATTTTTCCATCTCAATAATATAACCATAATTTAATATTACTCATTATCTTCGTCTTGATTCTAAAAAATCAGCAATGATACCAAGACTATTGCTAGCCGTACTTTTTATCTTGTTTACTTTAAGTAATCTTTACGCTCAGCATGCTACTATTAATGGTCAAATAAAAAATATTGCAGGTAATCCTCTTACCGGAGCAACAGTAATTCTATATCATTCGCCAGATAGTTTATTGGTTAGAACAGGCGTTACAGATAACAACGGTAATTTTGAAATTAGCCAGGTTAAACCAGGAAAATATTTTTTACGTTACAATTTTATAGGATATTCTACCATATCAACAGGTACGTTTTTTATTGCGGCTGGTGAAAAACTAATTGCGTCTACTCAATACCTTAACATAGCAGAAAAAAAAATGAAGGAGGTTAAAGTAACGGGTACTTATCAAAAACCAATTATTCAGGTAACGGCTGAAAAAACCATTTTTAATGTTGAAAACAGTATCAATGCTTCTGGAAGCAATGCATTTGAACTTTTACAAAAATCTCCCGGGGTAATTACCGACAAGGATGACAATATTAGTTTGAGAGGTAAAAATGGAGTGCGCATTTACATTGATGGCAGACCAACAGAAATGGAGGCTGCCGGACTTGCCGGTTATTTAAAATCCATTAATTCAGTTGATATAGAATCTATCGAGATGATCAGCAATCCTTCTGCCCGATATGATGCATCAGGCAATGCAGGAATTATCAATATCAGGCTTAAAAAAAATAATAAGATTGGCTTTAATGGAACTGTTTCCGCAGGATTTAACCAGGGTATTCATCCTAAAACCACTGGGGCATTAAGTTTAAATTACCGAAATAAAAAGGTAAATATTTTTAGTAATTACAGCAACAGCTGGGGCAATAATGAAAATACTTTTGATCTTTACAGAATTCAAAATGATACATTGTATGACCAGAAAAGTTTGCAAAACATAAAAGGATGGACACATAATATAAAAGCTGGCGCCGATTTTTTTATAACCAAAAATTCAACACTGGGCATTATTTTTACCGGCAACCTAACTGATAATACAACATACAGTTCTTCCAGAACGCCAAGCAGTTCAATCAATACGGGTATTATTGATAAAATACTTTATGCCACCAATACCATTCCTGGTAAAGTAAAAAATGGAAACTTCAATGGCAATTATCATTACGCTGATACAACAGGCCATGAAATTACTATTGACATTGACCATGGAATATATGAGAGCCGAAAAAACAGTTATCAACCAAATTCTTATTATTCAGCTCCACCTGAAACACTGTTATATCAAAAAATTTACAGTAATAATACTCCTATCAATATCACCATCAATACCCAAAAAATTGACTATGTAACTCCTATAAAAAAAGGTCAGTTTAGTATTGGTGCAAAAATCAGTAACGTAAAAACAGACAATACATTTAATCTGTATAATGTAAATAATGGAGTAAATAATTTAGATGTTAGCAGAAGCAATACTTTTCAGTACAAGGAAAATATCAATTCAGGGTATATAAATTACGCAACTCCTTTGGGAAAAAAGATAAACTTACAGGCTGGTATCAGGGTTGAAAATACGCATAGCAATGGCGTTTTAAAAAGGACTGATGGCACGGTAAAGCCAGATGATACTATTGATAGAAATTATACAGATTTTTTTCCAAGTGCTGCATTGACTTATACAGCCAATGACGATAATTTAATTAACCTTAATTACAGCAGTCGTATTGACAGACCCAATTACAATGATTTAAATCCTTTTGAAGCAAGAGTAGATGAGCTCACTTACATTAAGGGCAATGCTTTTTTACGTCCACAGTATACCAATACAGTGCAGTTAACTCACACTTTTAAATCACGCTATATTACAGCGCTTGGATATAGTTATATAAAAGATTTTAGTGCTTATATAATTGATACCACTGAAAAAATCAGAACCTTTATTAGTAAACAAAATTTAGCAAGCCAATATATTGCCAGCCTGAATTTTTCAGCAACTATTGACATCATAAAATGGTGGGAGCTGTATTCATCCGTTAATATTTACAATAGCCGTTACAAGGCAAATTTTGGCCCGGGTAAAGAAGTTGATATAGACATTACTTCTTATAGTTTATATGCACAAAATTCTTTTAAATTGGGCAAAGGATTTACCGGAGAATTAACAGGCATCTACAACGGCCCCTCCGTGTCTGCAGGCACTTTTAAAACGAAAGCCCTTGGCACAATAGACGTAGGGCTACAGAAGAAAATATTTCATGACAAGGGAACTTTAAAATTATCTTATACCGATGTATTAAATACGCTGAAATGGAAAGCTGAAA
>JAYWAU010000283.1:0-4365 GCA_043782265.1 Ferruginibacter sp.
AAACCTTATTTCAGAAAATTTGCTTCCGGCTTGCACGAAGTGCTCGGCGTTGCTTATAAAAACGGATCGTTGTATGTGGCGCAACGTGGTGAGCTTACAAGGCTCTTCGATTCAAACATGGATGGCAAGGCCGACGTTTTTGAAACGGTATATGCATGGCCGATTTCAGGCAATTACCACGAGTATAGCTTTGGGCCTAAGCTGGCACCGGATGGCTCTTTTTTTGTTACGCTCAATCTTGGTTTTCCGGGGGCATGGTGGCATCCCGAAAGTTTTGTTCCATGGAGAGGATGGACCCTGCATATTTATGATGATGGCCGGGTAGAACCCTGGGCAGCAGGTATGCGTTCTCCCTGTGGTATCAGCATGATTGATGGTGAATTATTTTATACCGATAACCAGGGAGACTGGGTTGGTTCAGGTAGTATCATGCCCGTTAAAAAAGGCGCGTTCATGGGGCATCCCGCAAGTTTGGTTTGGACAAATCAACCCAACTCTCCATTAAAATTAACACAGCAGGAAATTTTTTCAAAAATAAATCCACGCATTGAGTTTGGCCCGGATAGCCAGCAGGTAAAACCTGAAAACAAAGTGAATGAAAAATTCATGACAGAGTTTGAAATGAAAAAATTTATTCCTGAATTACAGTTACCGGCAGTATGGTTGCCCCATGGAATTCTGGGCATCTCCACCTCTGAAATAGTTAAAATACCCAAAGGTGTTTTTGGTCCTTTTGAAGGCCAGTTGCTGGTAGGTGACCAAGGCCAAAGCAAAATAGCCAGGGTATTTATGGAAAAAGTTAATGGTGAGTTACAAGGATGTGCCTGGGATTTCAGAAGCGGATTTCAATCGGGCATAGTGCGTATGGCGTGGGGCACCGACGGCTCTTTATTTGTTGGAGAAACGAACCGTGGCTGGGGCTCTGCAGGCGATGCCAACGAAGGCTTGCAACGCCTTACATGGAACAACCGTCTGCCATTTGAAATGAGAACCGTAAAGGCAATGCCGGATGGTTTTGAAGTAGAGTTTACCAAACCCATTGATAAAAAATATGCAGAAGACCTGGCCAGTTATGATGTGGAAAGTTATATTTATAAATACCATGGCGTATACGGTAGTCCGCCAGTAAATAGCCAGAAATGCCCGGTAAAAGGAGTGAAGGTTTCTGATGATGGATTGAAGGTCCGGCTGATCGTTGGCAATCTGAGGCAATATTATATCCACATCATAAAACTGGATGGCATCCGGGATAAAGAAAATTCCTATACCCTGCTTCACCCGACAGGATATTATACGCTCAACAACATTCCCGAGGGTGCAAAATTAGCTATGGCAACAGTTAGTACAAAAAATACCGCCAAAGCAGTAATTGCAAAAACTACTTCTACAACCGGTACTTATACCTACACACAAATAAAACCGTTGCTTACAAAATATACCTGTGTAGCCTGTCACAATCCTGATAAAAAACAGGTAGGGCCGGGCTTTATTGATGTTGCTAAAAGAAATTATTCTATTGATAAAATTTTGCAACTTATAAAAAATCCGCAACCGCAAAACTGGCCGGGCTATGCAACTCCGATGGCTCCCATGCCACAGGTACCTGCAGCGGATGCAAGAAAAATTGCAGCTTGGATCAATTCGCTGGCGGTTAAAAAATAATTACAGGTACATTAAAATATTAAAAAAGGCAACCGAATAGTGTTGCCTTTTTTGTTGATCAGTCAATCAGGTAAATTAAAAAGATCTCATAAAATACAATAGTTATCATCTTCTGCTTTTGAGTGTAGCCTTTCAGGTTACATTGATGGATTAAGAAAAATGCAATAAAGATTTGACCGCAAACTTTCCAATGCTATAATTATAAATACTACATTAGCAAAACAAAACGATTATATGCCAGCATCCTTTTTCAAAAAACTTCCCGTTTTATATGTATGGCTGCAAAGCCTTTTTTAATGTCAGCGTACTTTAGTCAATAGCTGTTTCAAATTTTTATCTCAACACAAAATAACATTGCATGCAACAATATATTCTTGCTTTAGACCAGGGTACCACCAGTTCAAGAGCCATCATATTTGACAAGAAAGGTTCCATAGTTTCGTCAGCTCAAAAAGAGTTCACACAGTTTTTTCCACAGTCAGGCTGGGTAGAACATGATGCCAATGAAATATGGAGTACTCAATTTGGTGTGGCTGCCGAAGCGATTAGTAAGGCAGGTTTATCTGCAGAAAATATTGCTGCTATTGGCATCACCAATCAAAGAGAAACAACTATTGTGTGGGATAGAAATACAGGTGTACCGGTTTACAACGCCATTGTTTGGCAGGATAAAAGAACTGCTTCTTTCTGTGATGAATTAAAAGCAAAGGGCCTTGACAAACTGATACAGGAAAAAACAGGATTGATTATTGACGCCTATTTTAGTGCTACAAAAGTAAAATGGATTTTAGATAATGTGGCAGGTGCAAGAGAAAAAGCCAATAAGGGCGAATTGTGTTTTGGTACAGTAGACAGCTGGTTGTTATGGAACCTTACAAAAGGCCAGATACATGCGACAGATGTTTCAAACGCTTCCCGAACCATGATATGCAATATTCATACTTTGCAATGGGATGGCGAACTACAGGACATATTTGGTATTCCAGGTAGTATGTTACCACAAATACGCAGCAGCAGTGAAGTGTATGGCCACACGCAAAATATTTTATCGGCTCACAATATACCCATCGCCGGTATTGCCGGAGATCAGCAATCGGCTTTATTTGGACAAATGTGTACGCAGCCAGGCATGGTAAAAAATACATACGGCACCGGTTGTTTTATGTTAATGAATACGGGAGAAAAGCCGGTTGCATCTACCAACAATTTATTAACCACTGTTGCATGGAAAGTAAATGGCACTACTCATTATGCGTTGGAAGGAAGTGTATTTATTGCAGGTGCCATCATTCAATGGCTAAGAGACAGCCTTGGTTTTATTAAAACTTCCGCCGAAGTAGAATTATTGGCTACACAGGTAAAAGATAGTGAAGGCGTTTATGTGGTTCCTGCTTTTGCAGGCCTTGGTGCACCACACTGGAACCAACATGCAAGAGGAATTATTACGGGTCTTACCAGAGGATCTAATGCATCACACATAGCACGTGCTGCATTAGACAGCATTGCTTATCAAACAATGGATGTGTTAAAAGCTATGGAAGCAGATTCGGGCATCAGCATAAAGGAACTCAGGGTTGATGGAGGTGCCACAGTCAATAATTTATTGATGCAATTTCAAAGCGACATTATGAATACTACTGTGATTAGACCTGTTATTACTGAAACCACTGCATTGGGTGCAGCTTATTTAGCGGGCCTTGCAGTAGGGTACTGGCCAAATATGGAAGCCATACAAAATCAATGGCAGGTAGATAAAAAATTCACTGCTGCTATGGATGAAGAAGAAAGAAAAAAATTAACCAAACAATGGCAACGCTCTGTAAAAGCAGCCAAGGCCTGGGCTGATGATGAATAGAAAATATTTGATTTGTATGAATTTAATCAACCTAATCGCAGTAATCATAATAATCAAATAAATTACTGCCCTGATAAATGCTACTATTTCTATAAAAGATAAACGAGGAGACTTTACAATGATGATGGACAGGCAAAAAATGTTACAACAGCTGGAAGATGTTCGGCAATGGGATATCATTGTTATTGGTGGTGGTGCCACAGGCTTGGGTGCAGCAGTAGATGCAGCGTCAAGAGGATATAAAACATTGTTGGTTGAACAGGAAGATTTTGCAAAAGGCACCAGCAGCCGTAGTACCAAACTGGTGCATGGCGGTGTACGTTACCTTGCACAGGGCAATATCAAAATGGTGAGGGAAGCTTTGAGAGAGAGAGGATTGTTATTGAAGAATGCACCGCATGTTTGTCATAATTTATCTTTTATCATTCCATCATTTCATTGGTGGCAAAAATGGTATTACAGCATCGGCCTAAGCATGTATGATCTGCTTGCCGGTAAATTGAGTTTGGGTAAAACAAAAATGCTCTCAAAAAAAACAACACAACAATTATTACCAGCTATCTCTTCCAAAAATTTAAGTGGTGGAGTTTTATACCATGATGGGCAATTTGATGATACCCGGTTGGCTATTAACCTGGCTCAAACAGCTGAAGAACAAGGAGCTGCCATTTTAAATTATTGTAAAGTTATCGCACTCACTAAAACAGATAAACGCATCAGCGGCGTTGAAGTGGAGGACTTGTTATCTGGAAAAAAATATTCTATCAGCAGCAAAGCTGTTATCAATGCAACGGGTGTTTTTACTGACAAAGTAATTGAGATGGATGATCCAAATCACCAACCGATTG
>JAYWAU010000284.1:0-11992 GCA_043782265.1 Ferruginibacter sp.
GCATTGGTAGTAGTTACCTGATTGTAGTTTAATAAAAATTCATTTGGGGTACTGTCGAAAATAGTATTTTGCTTTGCCTTACGGCGATAGTTATTGATAAAAATATTCCGCATGATAGTGTACAACCATGCCTTAATATTTGTGCCCACATTATACTTTTCTTTATTTGCCAATGCCCGGTACATTGTTTCCTGCAACAAATCTTTAGCTACCTCACTATCTCTTGTTAAAGTAATAGCAAATGGTTTCAGAAACTCAGTGTTATTTATAAGCATTTGATTGAAATCTATCGTAGCCATAATAAAAGTGTTTAAATTATTATAGTGTAAAGTTAAACAAAAAAATATCAAACAAGCAAATTTTTGTTTAATATTTTAATATTAATAATTAAACAATAAAATGGGAATGAAAACTTATAATTCCGAAACAAATTTCATCACTTCTGGAAAAGACTTTTTAAAGTTAATATGTGCAGGTATTTTCTTTTCGTAGCTATTGGTTAATAACCCTGAGATTATGATTGGTGTACCATTGAATTTTTTGGTAATATTATTGATAAACTTATCAAAATTAAAATTATGGCCCACTGATGTAAGGTGAGAATACAGGTAATCCGGTTTCTTTAAATTAACAACGTATTCAACATCCTTCAATGGTACGTTGGCCCCCAAATAAATAGTAGAAACACCCCTGCTTTTTAATAAATAATACATAAAAAGCATGCCCAGTTCATGATACTCTCCTTCGGGTAAAAATAGTAATACAGTTTTATTTACCTTTAAAGAAGTAACAATTCCTTCAATACCAACAATCAATTTTTGGCGAATAATATTGGTTACAAGATGCTCCTGTGCAGGATTTATGTGATTTGTGAGCCACAAGATGCCTATCTTTTCCATATAAGGAAAAATAATTTGAATGATGGTTCTTTCAATACCACGTAACCTGATATGATCATCTAAAATATTTTCCAGTCGGTCAATATTCAAATCAACCATACACTGAATCAAATCATTTACTATTCGTTCCTGCTGCGCCTGAGTATTTGTTAGTGATAATATTTTTTCTTTTACCTCTACATCACCCATTTTATCGATGTGTGATATTTTATACCCGTATTTATTAAGGAGTGCAATATTTAAGATTTTCTTTAACTCATCATTACTATAATAACGGATATTGGTATCGGAACGGCTTGGTTTTAAAAAGTTATACCGCTGCTCCCAAATGCGAATTGTATGTGCTTTAATACCAGATAAATTTTCGAGGTCTTTAATAGTGAATGAGTTCATCTTATTTATTTCTATTTACAAATAATAACATATCCAATACATTATTGTTTAAAGATAAAGCACAAATACTTAACAGAAATATGAAGTGAGAAAATTAGGAAAACAAAAACCCGGTCTTCTAAAGACCGGGTTTTAAACAATATTTTAAGAATTTATAGTATTACTCTAACAAAAAAATCTCTGTCTATATCAATAATTTCTGCTTTATTTTGCCAGCCTACTTTAGCAAACATTGATTCTAGGTCGCTTTTTGAATAATAATATAAAGGACAATTTCTCATTCTATATCTAATTTTTCTTTGCCAGCCCAAAAAACCTCCTGATTTTGGAAAGCTCATTAGCAGCTCTTTATTAACCTCCGTCTTTAGCTTTTCAAAAATCTCTATTGGCGATTTAATGTAGTCAAAAAATCCAACAAGTACTGCTGTATCAAATTTTTCAGCAAAGGCATGTTCAATGTAACCGCTATGTATATAGCTAATTTTACCTTCCTCTGCAAATCTTTTAGTTTTGTGTTCGGCCAGCTTCAGCATGCCGTCTGCAATATCCAAACCGGTTACAATTTTACCCATATTTAAAAGTGCTTCGCAATAAACGCCTCCCCCACAGCCCACATCCAGAATTGTTTCAATATTAGTGTTGGCTGTATATTTTAACACCAGATTGTAGCGTAAGCGCATGGACCTGCGAAAATATTTATCTAAAAATTTATCCCATGTACTTCTTTTTTTTGTGTGCCCATAAATACTGTCAAAGTCTGCTGCATAGCCATGGAAAAAAGTTTCTACATCTTTTGTTTCAGAAACTGTGTAAGACTTATTGTTATTCATTGTTATTTATTGTTATTCATTGTTTAAAATATCTGTTACGGTTGTACACTCAAAATCACTAAGCAATTGCTTTATTTTTTTTTCTGTAGAGTAAAGATTTACATAATGTGTAAATCTGATACGACTATTAACACCCGGCACCTTTGGTTGCTTAATATCAAACTCCCAGGGATGTATATAAAATATGGTGTGTCTCTCCTTAAGAATTTTTTCCAAATTTTCTTTAAAAAAAGTATAGGGCAACAATCTAAAATAACCGCCGCCTACACCAAAATCAAAATTAAAAACCTTAACGGTGCTAATCGGAAATTCTGTAAGCCCGTTACCTAGCTGTTGAATTTTAGGGTTAAACCCAGGTATTCCTGTTCGCTTTGCATCTCCCGGAAAAATACTGGAATCAAATGTAAAACCTTCCTCTTTTAAAATATCCAATGCCCAAATACTTCTTGAATCAATAGAAAAATAAGGTGCTCTAAATCCGGTATAATTAACGCCAAATGATTGTATTAATTGTTTAGATTTTTGCAGTTCGTTTCTAAATTCATCGGGTGATATTTTGTATATGAAAGGGTGAGAATAAGTATGGCAGCCAATTTCGTGACCCTCATTTATTATTTCGCTAATCATTTGGGGATGATCCTCAATAGTTTTTCCTAATAGAAAATAAGTTGCTTTTACATTGGCTTTTTGAAATAATTCCAATAGTTTATAATGGCCTATATGCAACCTTTTTTCCAAATTTTTCCAATTTGCAAAAGGTAGATCAATACCCTGGTACCAGTCTTCAAAATCAATTGTAAATGCAATTTTCATTAACCCTTTTTTCGGTTGTAAATTTCGTGCAACTTTTGAGCCATAATGCGCATATCCCAATGTTGAATAACATGCCTGTAGGAATTATTACCAAAAGATGCACGTAATGCCGGATGTAAAATTAGCTGTTCTGCTTTGGAAATTAATTCATGTAAATTAGTTTGAGGAACAATAAATCCAGTTTTTCCATTTTCCAAGACTTCTGCAGCTCCTTCTACTTCAAATGTAATTACCGGTATTTTTAGTAAAGAAGCCTCAACAATAACCCTTGGCAATCCCTCTCTTAATGAAGTAAAGATAAAAAGATCACTAATAGACAAATACCTGGGAATATCCTTTTGATATCCTAAAAAATAGATACTGCTATCAGCGATACCCAACGTTTTTGCCCGTGTTTTGCAGTCTTCAAGAAGCTCTCCTTCACCAATAAGTAAAAACTTTAAATTGGCATATTTTTTTTGTAAAGCTGCAAATGCCTGTATCGCATATCGTTGTGCTTTTGAATAAGAAAATCTGCCTACTGTTATCATTACAATATCGTCAGCATTCATTCCCATCGATTTTTTACACTGTAGTTTTTCTTCATCCGTTTGTAATGCCTGGTTCAGGTAACCATCAATATCAATTCCACTTCTTACAACTTCATAAGGAATATTTTTGCCAATATTTTCCTTATGATAGGCTTCAATGGTATCATTACCGACAGCCACAATAAGATCAGTACAACGTATGGTGAGTTTTTCCAAAAATATATAAAACTTTCTTTTAAAACCACTCATGGGATCATTAAAAGTTACCCCGTGCAAACCGTAAATTACGTATGGACAACGGGCAAGCCAGGCGGCTAATTTTGTAATAAAACTTGCTTTTGTTTCATGGGTATGAACAATGTCGTATTTCTCTTTACGAATAAGCCTGTAATAAAACCAAAGTGCTTTTAAATCTTTTAATGGATGAATAGTATTAGTCAAGTGAGGACAAATAATAATTTTAACTTCCGGATGATCACCAAATAAATCGTCCTTAAAATCAGCGCCGCAACTCAGGTGAAACTCAAATTCATTCCCAAGTGTTTTTACTGTGTAATAAATATTTTTTTCCACACCCCCGCCCAAGACCAATCTGGTTGTCGTATGCAAAATTTTTTTCTTCTTGGTAAGTAGATGCTCCATTTATTGTAAATAGACTTTTTTATACCATATTTCCATACTAAGTAAAGTCCATAATATTTTTGCTCTTTTTTCAGCTGATATTTTGATTGTATTATTTAACAAGGCATCTAAAAAATGGGGTTTTATAAACTGACGGCTAAGTGCAGCAGGTGAACCAAGATAATCGTATACCACTTCTTTAAGTTCCTGTTCGACCCAATTTTTTAAAGGAATTTCAAAGCCCCTTTTTGGTTGATTGATTAATGCAGGTGGAAGGTATTTTTTTGATAGTTGCCTTAATAAATATTTCGTAGTCTTCCCTTTTATTTTGTATCCATCATTCATTCCCGGTGCATATTCCAACAACTCTCTGCATAAAAAAGGGCTACGCCCTTCTAGCGAATTGGCCATATTTGCAATATCCATTTTCACCAATAAATCGCTAAACAGTGTTGCATTAAAATCCATGTTCATAATCTTTCGTAAACCACTAATATCTGTGTTAGCAATTGCATTAAAATCATTACGCATCAATTGCATGTAATCTATCCCATTATCTATAATATTGGTTTCATAATTCTCCATAATATCCACCCCCGCAGATAAATAAATTTCAAGGCTATTTTTAGATGCTAATGAAAGGAGCCTGTAAAAATAGTTATACCCCGATTTTTTATTATTGCCCGGCGTTAATACATTTTTTGCAATTGAAGCAGCGTTTTTAACGAATGTATTTTTTTTAAAAAAATCATACTTCGCAAAAGGAACATACCGCCTGTAGCCCCCAAATAATTCATCTGCCCCATCGCCATTTAAAATTACGGTAAGGTGTTTTTTTGCTGCTGCGCTAACATAGTAGCTTGGTATTGCAGAGCTGTCGAAGAATGGCTCCCCATAATTACAACAGATTTTTTCAAGATCATTTTTAAGATGATCGAAAGAAATTTTTATTTCTGTATGATTGGTTTGGTATTTATCAGCTACCAGTTTTGCCAATGGTGCTTCGTCATACTCCCCATCAAATGATACTGTAAAGGTTTTGATATTGCTTTTGTATTGGCTGGCAATGGCAGTAGTTAAACCACTATCAATTCCGCCGCTTAAAAAACTGCCTACTTCCAGATCACTCGATTCTACCCGTCTTTTTACCGCACTATTCAAATAGCCATCTACTTTTTCCAGGCTCTCTTCAAAACTATCTTTATGGGTTTGCAAATAAAAATTATTAATGCTCCACCAGCATTTTTTAACTATCTGAAGTGTTGTGCAATCAATCAGCAAAAAATGCCCTGCATTTAATTCCTCCACATTTTTATAAGGAGTAAGTGATCCATAAAATGAACCTACACGCAGGTAGTGATAAAAATGATTCGTTTCAATCTGCAACGGTAATAATCCCTTCAAGCAATTTAGTTCACTTGCAAAAACAATTTTTTCTCTATCAGTATAATAATATACTGGCTTTTTTCCTGCCCTGTCTCTGGCGATAAATAATTTTTTTTCCTGATTATCATAAATTGCAAATGCAAACATTCCTTCCAGGTA
This sequence comes from Ferruginibacter sp., assembly GCA_043782265.1. Classification (GTDB taxonomy): domain Bacteria; phylum Bacteroidota; class Bacteroidia; order Chitinophagales; family Chitinophagaceae; genus Ferruginibacter. The sequence goes on from JAYWAU010000284.1 coordinate 5,632, forward strand.
CTGCAATAAATCAGTGCCGTATTTTTGGTATAACAGCAAGATGGTTTCTGTATCAGAAGCTGTATTTCCCCGAAGGTTAAGCACGGTTCTTATGTCAGCATGGTTATAAATTTCGCCATTAAAAATAATTGTAAACCTGCCATTTAAATGCATTGGCTGCCTGCCACCCCCAATATCCAAAATAGATAAACGCAAATGATACAAGTCAATATTATCCATTATAAAACCAGCCTGTTCATCTGGTCCGCGGTGAAACATATTTTGATCAATATCCCGGTATGATAATTTAAAATTTATTGAACCTGCAATACCACACATATAACACTATCTTTAGTATGGGCAAAATAACTCTATATTATTGAATAGCAAATGATAATTTGGGATAAATTTGTTACAACACATTGTTCATGCTCACGACTAAACAGTATTCCGATTAAGAAAGAATGAGTTTTACAGACTTCATATTATTTCCGCTGTATGTTTTTATTTTTCATTTATTTTTTTCGGCCAGGCGAAAAAGTATCAATGACCCTTTCTTAAAAAAATATCATAAACATGGCTTTTGGATAAGAGTATTTAGCAGCATTGCCTTTACTGTTTTTTTTGTTTATTTAACACCAGGTGATAGTACTTCCTTATACTATCCGGAGGGTTATCATTTGTACCAACTTATCTTAAAAAATCCGCTTAATAATATACATTTACTTTTTACACCGGGCATAAATTACGATGAGAATCTTTTACTGGATCCGGATAACATAGGTGCTTTTAAGCTGGAAAGTAATTTTCTTGTAACAAGATTGGTGGCGTTACTTTCATTTTTTACATTTGGAAAATACCTGCTGATAAACCTATGCTTTTCTATGCTCGCCTATAGTGGCATATGGCGCTTGTATAAATTTTTTTACGAACACTACCCTCATTTACATAAAAAATTGGCCCTTGCTATTATTTATTTACCTACACTAATATTCTGGAGTTCTGGCGTGCTGAAAGATCCTATTTGCATTTGTATGCTGGGGTGGCTTACTTACGCTCTTTATTGCATATTTGAAAAACGAGAATCGGTTATTAAAAATACCATCATTGCAATTGGAGCTGCTTATATTCTATATGTAGTTAAAATGTACATTGTTATTTGTTACTTACCTTTTTATGTTTTGTACCTTGTTTTAACCAATTTAAAACTTCTAAAAAATAATATCTCAAAATTTACTGTAGGGTTTATAGCATTGGTCTTTATTATTTTTGGACTCTTTTTAGTAGCTGACAACTATAAAGAACAGCTTGGTTCTTTTGCAATAGATAAAATAATTGAATCCGTTAAAACACAGCAAACGAATTTTATTAATATGGCCGATGGAGCGGAATCATCTTTTTCGTTGGGTATAGAATATAATGGTTCCCTAAGTAGTTTAGTAAAAATGACGCCTGCTGCAATTGCTGCAACCTTCTTCCGTCCTTTCCTTTGGGAATCGAAAAAAATCTCTACGCTGATGTCGTCTTTAGAAAGCATGGCTTTAATGTTACTTACATTATATGTATTTGTAAGAGCCGGACCTATTAAGTTTTTTAGAACAATTTTTACGAATGCTATGGTATTTTTTTGCTTTTTTTATTCGATTGTATTTGCAATATTTGTTGGTGCCACCACACTTAATTTTGGCACCCTGGTAAGATATAAAATACCCTGTATGCCTTTTTATATCATTGCGATATTTTTAATACTGGAGGCGGTGCAAAAAAGAAAAATGAAACTGAAAGTAGGGCAATGAGCAAATAAAGTTTGTACAACTAAAATAGCTGTTCATGTGTTTAACGCATTTTCTCTTCTAAAAAGAGCATTAGAAACAGTTTTAATATTTATTATTTTCCTTAAAGAAATTTTAGTTGAATGATTTAAAGTAAGTACATCAGATTCATTATTACTAAACAAGTTTAAAAAATTACTTTCATTTGATTGCAAGCTGTACTGAGCAATCATTTTTTGTCTGCCGGCCAGACCCATTTTTTTTCGTAAATCTGCATTTAGAATTAATTTTTCAATACTGCTATACCAATCCTCATCTGAATCAGCAAAAAAACCATTTACACCCTCTTCAATAATTGTTTTATTTACCCCAACGGATGACGAAACTGAAGGTATGCCCAATGACAGGTATTGAATTAATTTAAATCCGCATTTTCCCTCACTCCATTCATCGCAAGTAAGTGGCATCAATCCTATTTGACAGGATGCCAATTCTGAAACTTCGTTGGCTTCAGTCCATTCAACATATTGTATATTTCTCAGAGCAAGCGAGGGCTTTTGATTGCAAATAATTTTTATATTGAAATCATATTTTTCCTGTAACTTTTTTAAAGCATTTTCAGTAATAGCTAAATATTTTAAAGTAGAAAAGCTACCCGTCCACGCAATGGTTATTTTTTCTACATCATGATTGGCTAAGACATTATACTTTTTTTCAGTATCCACGCAGGTGGGATTATAGACAACATTCTCATTGAATTGCTTTGCATAATTACATAGATATTCATTTCCGCCACTAATTCTATAAGCCCATTTACAGATATCCTTCACTTTTTTAGCATTTTTAAAATTACCGGCTAAACTGTTTTGTTCAGATACTGATGGTATCCATATCGCATCATCAAAATCATAAATTATTTTTTTTTGAAACAACTTAATAAATAGCCATTCAAAAATTGGAGGTCCAATTGGAGCAAATTCTCTTTGTAACAAAATGAAGTCGTATTTACCAATTTGAGGGATTAATAAAAGTCTGCCAATAAAGCCGTTTAAAAGGGCCTTCATTTTTTTTAAGAAAAATCCATAACGGTGTACCACTTCGTATCCTTTTTTATCTAAAAAGGATTTTGTAGTAACAATGTATCCATTTTTTTTTAGTACGTCTTTATATAATTCAAATCGAAAACGTTGGCACGGGGAAACATTTTCCGGATATTGAACTATCATTAAAATTTCATGTTTCCTGCCTTTCATTATTTATGATGTAATTCGAAACTATGTAATCAAGAGGCAACTAACTCAGTACTACAAATCGAAAAAAGTGAATGGATTTACTTATTATATAAGTTGTGATACCTAGTAGAAACGTTCTAAAACGCCATTTATTATTTAATAAGGGCTGAGAAAAAGAGAAAAAAAGGTTGTAACGGATACTTTCAGGATTTGAATGACTCTTTTAAATTCAATACTTCAGTTAAATATTTTTTCATACACTTTCTTGTATCGTTCCACAGCAGTTTCCAAAGCATAAAAGTTTTTAGCACCTGCACGTATTAAGGCTTTATCAAATGGATTACCCTCCTTTATCTTTTCAATAATTCTATTAAAAGATTCATCTGAAAAATCATTTATTATATAGCCCGCATTGTATTTTGTAACAATTTCTGTCACATCACCTACACCGCTATTAGTAATTACAGGTATCCCCATAGCCATTATTTCACCATGTTTAGTAGGAGACGAGGCCAATTTTGAATAGCATGCTTTTATAAAAAACAAAGAATAATTACTAAAGGACAATAAAACCGGCACTTCATGGCGTTTTCCTTGCTTTACAATTAGCTTATCTGCGTCAAGACCAAATTTCTCGGCAACTTTTTTTATAGTATCATTAGTATGTGGGGAAATGAAAAGGAATTTTGCATTTGGCATTTTATCGCTAACCATCTTACAAAAGCGCATCATTTCATCTGTTAAATACCATCCTCCGATGGAACCGAGATAACTAATTATGAAATCGGTGTCTTTAATGTTTAACTCGGTTTTAAATTTTTCTTTTAATAAAAAATCAATTTTATTAAAATCAAACAACTCCAAATCTACACTACAGGGTATTACTTCAAGAGGTATTGGTTGGTTAGGAATATTTTTATTGGAATGTAAAACATCGCGGCCTTTATAAGTAAGACAGGTTGAATAATCAGCCTTTACCAGGCAATCAATTTCATGCTGTTTAAAAAATTTATATACCCTTCTAAAAATTGGGTTATTCAAATTCCAAATGCCACCATCCACTCTTTCATCGGCCCAAAAACCTCTAATGTCATTTAAAAATTTTATGCCGAATTTTTTTTGCAGGTAAATAGCAATAAGGGTTGGTAAACCGGGACGTGTATGCACCATATCAAAATGATTGATAAGGTGTAATTTTTTTGCCGTATTTTTTAAAATAAAATAATCATATAAAGCAGAAAGTACAGGAGGATTTTTATGGTAGGGTATAGACACCCATTTAATAGGAAAGGATACAATCAGTTTTTCAACATATACTTTGTTAGCAATATATTTATCTGGTTTATCACAACTGAGTATAGTAAAAGTGTAGCCGTATTTAGTAAGGTTTGATAAATAAGGCATAACCTGGCTTTGGCCTAAAGGATCTGTCATACCATCGTAAGATATAAAAAGGATTTTTTTATCCGCCATTTTAAATATTATTTTCTTCAAGCCACCAATGTAAAACTATGATAAGCCAAAGTCTGTTGAATAAATAATCTGTGCCACTTAAATATTTCGTCCTCATATCTTTTACGATAGTAAAATGTACAATATTATATTTATTGATCACCGCTTCCGAAGTATATTTATCCAATAAATATTTTAAATCAGTTTTCAACCACCTCGCAAGTGGGATACCAAATCCCCACTTGGGCCGCTCAAATATTTCTTTTGGTAAATGGTCAAAAAGAACCTGCTTTAAGAGGTGCTTCATAGAACCGTTTCTTATTTTAAGTTTTTCGTCAAGGTTAAATGCAAACTCAACCAGCCGATAATCTAATAAAGGCACCCTGGTTTCTAAAGCATATTGCATACTTGCCCTATCTACTTTTACCAATAAATCATCTTTTAGATAATTATTTAAATCCCAGAATGATTGTCTTTCCGCAGCACTTAAATTGAATTTAAAATTTGGCAATGTATTTATTTCATCAAAATTAAAATTGTCATTTACCAATAATTTTGATAACTCCTGCTCTCTGAAATAATATTGCTCTTGCGAAAATATATGGGTTAGTATGTGCTTCTTATCCGGGTACGCAAACATATTTCCTATTCGCTGGTATTTACTATTCAATAACTGCGAAGCCGTAAATAACGGTTTTTTAAAAAATTGCCAATACGGAGCTTCCAATCGTTTTGCCCATTGATACATACCATATCCATGAAATAATTCATCGCCGCCATCTCCACTAAGAGTAACTGTAACATGCTTTTTTGCAATGCGACTAACCATCATTGTTGGAAATGCAGAAGAATCGGCAAAGGGTTCATCGTAGGTGGAAATTAATTTATCTACCAGTTCAATTACTTCTTTTTCATTTACTTTAAATTCATGATGCTCTGTTTTTAAATGCGTTGCTACCTGAGCAGCATATTTTGATTCATTAAACTTGTCGTCATCAATAGCAATACTAAAAGTTTTTATCTTATTAGCTCCCGAAATTTTTGCGGCTATTGCAGTAACCAAACTACTGTCAACTCCACCACTTAAAAATATTCCTATTGGTACATCACTAATTAATTGCTTTTGTACGGAATCAATCAATAATTTTTCCAGTTGATTTTTTGCAACAGACTCATCATTTATTTTTTCATTGCCACTATTTTCCAGTTGCCAGAATGGGACAAACTCTACAGTAAGCTCGTTTAATAAAATACCACTGGTTGAAATTTGAGCATAATGCGCTGAGGGAAATTTGTTTGTTTTATTATAAATCGTTAATGGCTGTGGAATAAACCCAAGATGCAAAAAATAGGGAATGGCTGCTTTGTTAATAGATAATCTTTGACCTGCTAAAGATTTAATAGCCTTTAACTCAGAGGCAAAAATAATTACTCCATCATCCTGGTATAAAAATAACGGCTTAATACCTAAATGATCCCTGCAAATAGTTACTACTTTTTCGTGCATATCAAAAATGGCAAAAGCAAACATGCCATTCATATTAGCAAAACACGAGGGTCCTTTTTCAACAAATAACTCCAAAATAACTTCCGTATCTGAAGTAGTTTTAAGTGACGCTCCTTTATCCTCAAGCTGCTCTTTTAATTCCATAAAGTTGTAAACCTCTCCGTTAAATACAATACAATACCTACCATTAGCCGAAAACATAGGCTGATTAGCAGCTGTAGATAAATCTAAAATCGATAATCGTCTATGGCCTAAACCAATTTTTCCATCAGGAGAAAAATAAAATCCCTCAGCATCCGGACCACGATGCTTTATACAGGAAACAGCTTCCCTAAGTTGTTCTTTTGAAAAAAAATCAGTAGTTGAAATATACCCCACAATACCGCACATATTTTAATTTTTAGCCTGCAATTTATTTT
>JAYWAU010000285.1:0-4348 GCA_043782265.1 Ferruginibacter sp.
TATTGATCCGTGATATTATCCCAGTTAAAACGATTAGTAATATCAATTGCTCCGGCATGAGCTCTTTTGTTTATTTCATCATGATTGTTCAATGCAAATTGAATTTGTTCAGTAAGATTATCGGTATTCCCTGAAATAAAAGTAACGGCATTATCACCACAGATAAATTTATTTTCAACGATGTCTGAACAGATAAGTGGAGTACCTAATCCCATTACAGTTAGGATTACAGGCGATAACCCTTCAATCAATGAAGGCTGCACGTACGCATATGCATTTTTCATAAGAATGTTTGTATCATCCCCATATACATAGCCTGGAAAAATAATTCTGGCATCAGCCGTGTTTTTAATGCTTGCTTCGTATTCTCCAGGATTGGGTGAGCCTCCTATCAATACTAGCTTTTTTGTTGTATCCAGTTTTGAAAAAGCAGCAATCAGTAAATGTAAACCTTTATCCGGTATAAAACGACCAACAAATAAAAAGTAGCCATTCTTCACAATACCTAACCTATCAAGTATTTCTGTGTTATCAAAAGGAGGTTTTACTTCAGACCCATACGGTATAAAGGAATATTTCCGTTTGAATTTTTTTTCAAAAAATTCTTTTGTAAAAATATTATCAAACGCTACGGCATTGGGACAATAGGCAGTAAGATAACTGGAAACAATATAAAATATTTTTCCGTACCATGGCCATTTGTCTCTTTTCCAGTCCATAGCAAACTGAGTAACCACTACTCTTTTACCTGCAGTTCGTAAAAAAAAAGCCCATATGCTATTGGCTCCACTATGTAAATGCACTACATCAGCACTGTTGCGAAATATTACGTCAAAAGTGGCTTTTGCAGAATGAACCAATGTATCAAATCCGGCTTTCTTTACAGTTGTAAAATATTTGATTTTTACACCTTGAAATTCCGCATGTAAATCATCTTTATCACCCGGATAAATCCTGCTATAAGCTAACAAGCTATGTCCTTTACCTACAATTCTGGGATACAATTCCAATGCAAATTTATCGGATCCTGCAGCACCTGCCTTTGGAGGAATTGAGCGAAAACCGCCGAACGCTGCTATTCTTAATTTTTCCATATTTTAATTAAGATAACCAGCATAATATTGATCAATATATTGTTTAAGTGCCTCTTTCCAATCCTGCATAATGTTGATATTTCTTAGATCCAGTTTTCGGTTAACCAATCTTTCACAAGGCGGCCTTTCGGCAAAATATACATCTTTAAAATAATCAGAATGTACACTGGTAACTTTGATTGAATCTGTTAAACCCAATAAATTTAATAACTCAACTGCAACCTCTAATCTACTTGTTTGTCCACCACAAACCATATTGTACAATCCCCAGTATTGATTTTCAATCAATACTTTTACATTTTTCGCAAAATCATGGGTAAACGTAGGCGTACCATCTTTGTCATCTACAATAAAAAGTTCCTTTTTGCCATCTTTTAACTGTTTCATTAATTTCTGAATGAATTTCTTATCTTTTTTTGGTCCGGCCCCCATCATCCAGCCTGCACGGCAAATAAGAAAGCGCCTGGCATTTTCAGCAACAAAACGTTCTCCCATATATTTTGATCTGGCGTAAACTCCAAGGGGATTGGGTAAGTCCCAATCGTCATACAATTCTTTAGCTCCATCAAAAATACCCGCTGTGCTGATATACAATAACGGAATATCCAACTGATTGGCAAAATACACTGCGTTTTCAACGGCCATTGTATTAGTAGCATATGTATCTTCGGCATTTTGCTCACAAAATTCAAGATCTGTATAAGCACCGAGGTGAAAAAGGTAATCAGGTTTAAAATCAAGCACATCTTTTTTGTATGCATCAAAATCTCTAAAATCTAAAAAAGATAGCCATGTTTCATTTACATCTTTATCACTGCATTTAATTTCAAAGTCATCTTTAAATTGGTGATAAAAAGCTTCGCCCAACATTCCCCCTGAACCGGCGATGTAGATTTTTTTTTTCATTTTTGAAGGTTTTATTTATTATAATTTCCGAATTATTGAATCAATTTTATATAAATAGTTAGAAAAAGTCATCTTTTTTGCAATTTGCTGTGATTTTTTTATTAGGCTCTCTCTGAAAAAAGGCTCTGTAATCAACTTATTGTAAGCACTCAAAATAGCCTTATCATCTTTTACAGGTATTAAAATACCATTTTCATTATTAGTAATATAGTCTCTTGTACCATAACAATCAGTTGCAATAATTGGAATACCATTCTTCATACAAAAAGTAAATAGGAGTTGCCCGCAGGATGAATATTTATTTTCAAGAGTAATAACTACAATATTAGAAGACAAAGCAAGTGAAAAATATTCCCTCTCGCTAACATTTCTAACTATATTGAAATTACTTGTAATCAACAATGGATTTTTAAAAATATGGCGTTGGGTACATACAATTGTAACTGGTACATTTGTATTTGTAAAGGCTTTTATTAATGTTTCAAAATCTCTGTCACTTAATCCGCCTGAAAACACAGATGCTCTTTGAAAATCAGTATTCTTAAATCCTATGTCCAAATAAGTATTACCCCTATCAACTATGTTTGTTATAGGCAAATAGGTAGAAAAAACTTTATATTTGTACTTAGGATAAACTGTCTTTACATCATCAGCCATACTTTTCGAGAAATATAATAGTGCATCTGCATTTTTCAGAGCTTTTTTCAACAAAAAAAGCCTAAATGACCCATGCTTAACCCTGGAGGGCGAATAAAGTAATGTTGTAATTATTATTTTAGGAGTTGAATAAACCTTTGGCAGAAAACAAAGTAGCATTCCGATCATTTGCTGCCAAATTATAATGTTTGCATACTTCTTTCTATTTTTTAGAATGTAAAATACTGCTAAAAGGTAAGAGAAATACCTATTTACAATGCCAATATGAGTATAATTTTTTGAATGGCAGTTATAAAATGACCAGTCATAAGTAGAGGCTAAGTTGGCTTGGGTCAATAAGCTTTCAATTTGTTCGGCCGATGTATTTTTCCAATCTACTACAAAAAGATTTTTTATTTTTTTATTTTTTAATTCCTTGTTCATTTTTGTCTAACTATTGGCAATGTGCAAATCGAATTTAAATGTGTTAAATAAAATTCATTTAAATGGTAAGATATCAGCATCTTTTTATTTAAAAAAGTAATAAATAAAATCCCTAATTAAAATTAGGGATTAGTTAATTTCATCTGGAACTTTAAATTCCAAAAAATGCAGATACTAATTCCTTTGAAAATAAAATAATTTTTAAAAGAATTAGAAACAAAAATCGGGACTAAGACTTATGAAACATTAAGATATCAATGAATTTATTTTACTCCAATGAGTTTCGAAATTATATAAATTGTAGGCATGAATTCTTGCATTTTCTCCCATTAACTCTACACTTAATTCATTATTCCACAGTTGTAAAAGTTTATTTTTCAGTTGATCAATATTGCCAGACTCAAATAAAAATCCTGTTTCCCCATTAATCACCAATTCAGGAATGCCTCCTATATTTGATCCTATAACAGGTTTGGAAAATAAAAATGTTTCAGCTATAGAGAATGGAAAATTTTCGTACCATTCTGACGGGCATACACCATACAATGAGTTATTTATAAGCTCAAATACCTCATTCTTATTTTTAAATCCTAAAAATTGTACATTGTTTATCCCTTCTGTTTCTTGTTGTGTCTTTAAATCGTCCTGGGCATTCCCACTCCCTACAATTTTTAATAATAGATCGGTCCCCTTTACTGCTTCAAGAAGTGTTTTTACTCCCTTAATTTCTTCTAATCTGCCAACATATAAAATATATTTCTCCTGCCTGGAGGGAGAATTTATGGTACGTTGATAATTATTTTTAAAATTATCTATTAATGATATGTCGTAGCATAAGTTTGATTCAAACAATTTTGATTCTTTAAATCCAAACTCTTTAAATTTTTTCAATATGAATTTAGAAGGGCATAAATAATGATCAACCAAATCATAAATTTTCTTTTTATGATAATAATATGCTTCAAAACTTGCTAAAGCACTAGCTAGATAAGAGTTTTTCTTACATTTATTTATTGTACAATTATAAAAATTTCCGCTAATACATTTTTCACAAATATTTCCGTTGCATACAAATGAATTTTCCGGGCAAATAATTTTATAATCATGTAGGGTCCATAAAATTTTAATACCTTTTTGATGTAGCTTCTTTATTATAGCAGGTGTAATATAATGATGTATATTGTTTAGGTGAGCAACCTTTATATCGTGCTCATATAATATCCTATCTAATTTATACAAAGCATCTGTTGACACTATAGAAGTTCTTA
>JAYWAU010000286.1:0-4328 GCA_043782265.1 Ferruginibacter sp.
TTTGTTAATAACTAGCCTTAGATTGTTAATTTGCCAAGGGTAGTTGCATCTTGGGAAATGCTAAAACAACCTAAAAAAATAATTTTCAACTTCATCAGCAATTACATCCAGGAAGTAATTTTAATTTAACGCCATCTTAAATACATTGATTGCAATAAATAATATTATAGGGTATATTCGTTTTTAAATAATCAATAAATGAAGTTGCTATTTATACTTATGGTTTTATGTGCATTTGTTTTTTATTGCAGGGCACAAAATAAAAAGGAAAGCTTTCCTCCTTATACAGGAAGCGATCTTGGCTTAACCTGGTCGCCTAAACAAAGTACCTTTCGTATTTGGGCACCCACTGCTTCAAAGGCGCAACTCAAATTATACAACCAATCTTTTGGTGGAGAACCGCTGCAAACCATAGGTCTTACAAAAAGTAAACAAGGCACATGGACTGCAACCTTACCGGGTAATTATTTGGGTACTTATTATACTTTTAGAATTGAATACAAAGGGCAGTGGTTAAACGAAGTTGCTGATCCTTATGCTAAAGCAGTTGGCACTAACGGTAAGCGGGCTATGATTGTAGACCTCAAAAAAACAAACCCGCAGGGATGGGAAAACGATCATTCGCCCCAATTAAAAAGTCCCACAGATGCCATTATTTACGAATTGCATATTCGGGATGCAAGCATTGCTGCCAACTCAGGTATTATCAACAAAGGAAAATTTACAGGTCTTACCGAAACAGGCACAAAAAATAACGAAAATCTTTCAACAGGGCTCGATCATTTAACCCAATTGGGCGTAACACATATTCACCTGTTACCTTTCTTCGATTATAATTCGGTAGATGAATCAGACACTTTAAAAGCGCAGTATAACTGGGGGTACGATCCTTTAAACTACAATACTCCCGAAGGCTCTTATGCCAGCAATACCACGGATGGAAATGTACGCATCAAGGAGTTTAAACAACTCATTAAAACTTTTCATAAAAATGGTTTAAGTGTGGTGATGGATGCAGTATACAATCATACTGCCTTAACTGAAGAATCAAACTTTAACAAGTTGGTACCCGGTTATTATTACCGCCAAACCAAGGACGGTAAATTTAGTAACGCTACTGCCTGTGGTAATGAAACTGCCAGCGAAAAAGCTATGATGCGTAAGTTTATGCTGGAGTCTGTTTTGTATTGGGTAAATGAATACCATGTAGATGGTTTTCGTTTTGATTTGATGGGTGTGCATGATATTGAAACTATGAACATCATTTCTGCAGCATTGCATAAAATAAAGCCAGGTATTTTATTGTATGGCGAAGGCTGGACAGCAGGCGCATCTACTTTACCCGACAGCCTGCGTGCATTAAAAAAGAATGCTGCTAAATTGAATGCTATTGCCGTGTTTAGCGATGATATTCGGGATGGCATAAAAGGCAGTGTTTTTGATGCGGCAGACAAAGGGTTTGCAAGCGGTAAAGCCGGTATGGAAGAAAGCATAAAATTTGGTATTGTGGCAGCCTGCAAACACCCCCAAATAGATTACAGTAAAGTGAATTACAGTAAAGTGCCTTATGCCAAAGAACCCGGCAGCACCATTACTTATGCAGAATGTCATGATAACAATACCCTTTGGGATAAGTTGTCTATCAGCGCTGCAACAGCAACGGTTAAAGAGCGAATTGAAATGCACAAACTGGCTTTATCTATTGTTCTTACCAGCCAGGGGATTTCTTTTTTACATGCCGGTACAGAATTTTTACGTAATAAAAAAGGAATAGAAAATTCTTTTGCCTCGCCGGATAGTATCAATGCAATTGACTGGAGTTTGAAAACAAAAAATATTGCGGTGTTTACTTATGTACAACAATTAATACAATTACGTAAAGCACATCCTGCATTCAGGTTGCAAACCGCAGCACAAATAAAAGACAACATACATTTTTTTGATACACCACCTGGCATTATTGGCTATCAACTAAACGGCGTTACAGTAAAAGATAACTGGAAAGAAATACAGGTTTGGTTTAATGGTAACGGAGAAGAAAAAGAAATACCTGCTTTAAAAATAAGTGGTCTCAAAACTGCTATTGTAAATAATTTATTTGTTACATCTTCCAGTATAGGAAAGCTGGTGTTAAAGCCTTACAGTTGTATTGTGTTGTATAAGGAATGATTTTTTGTACATTATAAAATACCGCAGGTTAGATTGAAAATGCTGTTATACAAATACAAATTTTTTAGACACAAGGTAATTATAACTAACCCCCAGCAAAGGAGAAACAATGAGTTTGGAAACCAGGTAATGCAGATGGGTATAGTGTGTAAGCAGGTACACCCCGGAGGCGGAAAGTGCAATATTACCAGCCCACATTACAACAAATTTTATTAGCTGTACCCATGTTGTTGATTTCTGCCTGGCGGTATTAAAAACCCAGTTTCTGCAAAAGATAAATTGTGCTGCGGCACCGGTAATATTGCCCGCAGCATTGCCGGTTACATACCAGCATTGAAATACCTGAACCAATAAAATAGTAACCAGGAAATCTGCCAAAGATCCGGCTATTAATACTGCCTGTGCTTTTATAAAAATATACATTGGGTAAGAGATGCAGTTTTTCTTTAAAAGATATACTAGTTTCTCACTTGCTTTTTAAAGCCAATATTTCTTTACTATTATCTGTAGGTTTTTTCACAGCTGGCAGTGGAATTGATTTACCCACCGGGTGATTGGCAATGAACGTAATACCAAGCAGTGTTGCAATTGTTGAGGCCAATTGTTTTTGATAAACGTGCTGCTTTTCATTCAGTTCCCCTTTCGGCGCAATCCCATTGCCTAACAGCGCAAGCCATGTTTCGCCTGATCCGCCTATCCAAAAACCATGAGCATTCCAGTTTTGTGACTTGCGGCCACGGCCATGGTCGGTAGTAATAATAAAGCTGGTATTGTTTTTATAAAACGGATCAGTTTGTACGTAATACCAGAGTTCTGCAATCAGGGCATCTGCCTGGTGCAACTTTTGCAGGTAAGTATCATAATTGCCATGGTGTGCAAATTCATCGGTTTCACCCAGCCCCAGGTACATTACTTTGGGATGTTGCTGTTCAATATAATTTTTAGCACATTCAAAAGTGAGTAGATCGTGACGGGTATTGTTTTTAACAGAAATGCTTTTCTGTACGCCATTAAACAAACTGTCCGCAGGCGCATTTTCGGTTGCCATTTCATAGCCTGCATTTATGGGAAAGCTACTGTCGCTTTCATTAAGTATATAAGGAAATACCCGCCAAGAGCAGAACGCCGCTACTCTGCCTTTGTAGTCTTTTTGCCTGTTAAGGAACTGCAGGATGTTACTGTTGGGATTGTAAACATCTATATTAGGGATAAGTATCTTATCTGCGTAGCCTGTAAATATTTCGTTGTAACCCGGATAAGATATTTTATACAGGTTGGCAACATTTACTTTATTGTTGAGTTCACGATTACCCATTAACTGCCCCTGTTGTTCAATCACACTCCAAAAAAATGGCAGCAGCCTGCGCCTGCTTTCTGCGGCATCCAGATGCCAGTATTGTTGCAGCATCAGCGTTGAATCTTTTACAAAGGTCGGGTCACGGAGCAGGGCAGCATCTGCGCCCTTAAATATTTCCTGCCACCGCACACCGTCGATGGTAATGTTAAAAACATTTTGTGCCGGGGCCTGTGCATAAGCCGTGTTGATAGTGCAAACAAAAAAACTAATACAGAGTAGTAATTTCATATAAGAGGTTTTGCAAAGAAACCATCTCCATATAAACCTACTGTAAAGGCAGGATTAATTAAACGTTATCAGTTTGCATTTTTTACTTTCGGGATACATATCCCTCCAGCCATCTTATTTAAAACGAAATATTTATCAGTAACCTTTAGATGATGTAGTAACTTTTCATGATTAAACAAATTCATTAAAAAATCCTGGTGCAAATTACAGCCTCAGCATAAACAACAATCAACTATGGATATACAGTTATTCAATGACTTAATAAAAAACCGCCTTTCTGTTTTCCTGATCAGTTGTAGCGGGCAAAAAAGCAGCGGATACCATCATTCAGCAAATATTAGCGAATGCTACCTGGACACCCAATTACGGAATCACGGAGCCCTTGCATTTTACAGTCTTTACCGGCTAGGATTGCAGTTATTCGCAGCCTTTCAAAGCAAACTATACAAACAGTAATCAGGGCTCCAATTTTAAGAAGTGGCATTTTTGTTATTCGTATTTTGACTGCTGATGTTTATTTTAATTCGTGCAGGTACAGGTAAATGGCTTTTAGTTCTTCTTCGGTATGTGCTTT
>JAYWAU010000287.1:0-4314 GCA_043782265.1 Ferruginibacter sp.
GCCATACCTTCATTTTCAACAAAATAAAGTTGAAACCAGTCGCCCATTATTTTGTGTGAATCATCGAGAAAGAAATGTGTTTTGATGTAAAACTTTAAGGCCTGATCGGCCAACACAACTAAAAGAATGATAAATGTTACTTGTCTTGCTTTCATAATTGGTCGCAAAGATAATAATTTGAATGGTATGGTATAGTTGAGTAATCTTAAATTGATTATTGGATAGTTTTCAGCATCTTTCAATCTACTCTTCAAAATAAACCCGTTTTACCCTTTGTGAAATGCCGGTTAAAATCTCATAAGGAATAGTATTGGCCCAATTGGCAACATCATGCACAGATAACGGTTCTCCAAAAACAATTACTTCATCACCTTCCTTTACATCAATACCGGTTACATCAAGCATTGTCATGTCCATACATACCAGTCCTTTAACGGGTAATAAATGGCCGTTAACCCACATGTTGCCTTTACCATTGCTCAGTGCTCTTGGATAGCCATCTGCGTAACCAATTCTAACGGTAGCAATCACGGCATCTTTTTTTACAATACCTTTTCTGCTGTATCCAACTGTTTCGCCTGCTTTTACTTTCTTTATTTGCGAAATAGTAGTTTTTAAAGTAGTCACATTCTTTAATCGCTGCTGCATTTCCACACTACTATCTACCCCGTATAAACCAATTCCTAAACGAACCATATCGAGTTGCAAATTTTTGTGCCTGTGGATGGCAGATGTGTTTCCAATATGACGGAGAAAAGTATAACCCGTTGCTTTTTCCAATTCATTACAGCTCTGTAAAAATATAGCTGCCTGATTTTCTGTAAAGTCATCATGTTCAATCGAATCGCTTGCCACCAGGTGAGAAAAAACAGATTGCACTTTAAATGAAACAGAAGACTGAAGTGTTTCAGATAACCTGCTGATATCCTCTGCTTCAAAACCAAGGCGATGCATGCCTGTATCTAACTTTATGTGAACAGGATAATTACTTATACCGCATCTTTGTAAATATTGTTGAAACCCCAATAAAATAGCAAACGAAAATAGCTCGGGTTCAAGATCATATTGCACCATCAGGTCATAAGTAACCTCCTCTGCATTCATTACCATTATGGGTAGCTTAATACCAGCCTTGCGAAGTTCTACGCCTTCATCTGCATAAGCAACTGTCAGGTAATCTACTTTATGAAATTGTAATAGATTGGCAATCTCAAAACTGCCACTTCCATAACTGAAAGCCTTAACCATTGCCATAACTTTTACACCTGGACTAAGTTGCTGTTGGTATTGCTTTAAATTATGTGTAATTGCATTGAGGTTAATTTCCAATACTGTCTGGTGTACTTTCTCTTCAAGCAAATGGCTGAGTTGCTCAAATTCGAATACTCTTGCTCCTTTTAATAAAATACTTTCGTTGTGGAAATGAAGGGTATAGAACTGTTGCCTGAATTCATTGGTTGATGAAAAAAAATAAGTTTGAGCTATGTCCTTGAATGCATGTTGTTGTTTTGAAATTTCTGGGCCGATACCAATAAAACGGTTGATTTTTTTTTGTTGCAATATTGCTGCAACCTCTTTGTATAAATCCATGCTGCTTTTACCCGATTGCAAAATATCACTCAAAATAACAGTGCGATTAGTATGCTGATGTTGCTGTGCCAAAAAATCAAGTGCAATGGTAAGGGAGTTAATATCAGCACTGTAACTGTCGTTTATAACAGAACAATTATTAATGCCCTGTTTGAGTTCGAGCCTCATTTCCACCGAACGGAGCTGCAGCATTTTTTCAGTTATCAGGGCATTATCAATATTTAAATGTACTAAAACACACCAGCAAGTGATGGCATTTTCTACTGCTGCTTCATCAATAAAAGGTATGGTGATACTTATAAAACGAGGATTATCTACAGTGCTGTTATCAATAGCCTTAATGGTAGTTGTGTCATCTTTACTTATAACTGAGGTTATCTGTAAAGTGGCTTTTGTTTTTTTACTCCATGAAAAAAGTTTAAGGGTATTTTTATTTCTTACATTGTTAGCAAATGTTTCTACAGCACTGTTTACCTCAGGATTGTCGGAACAATAAATCAATAATTTACTATGCAGAAATAATTTCAATTTCTCATTTATCTTCTGGCGAATATTCAAAAATCCTTCACTATGGGCTTGCCCGATATTAGTAAGCACTCCAATGGCAGGTTCAATAATTTTTTCCAAATGTTGCATTTCATCCGGCTGAGAAATACCCGCTTCAAAAATACCCAATGTATGCCCGGCATTTATCTGCCAAACACTTAAGGGTACTCCCACCTGCGAATTGTAACTTTTAGGACTTCTTACAATATTATAATTGTTATTTAATAACTGGTACAGCCATTCTTTTACAATTGTTTTGCCATTACTGCCGGTAATACCTATTATAGGAATAGTGAACTGCTTTCGATGAAATGCCGTTACAATCTGTAATGCAAACAATACATCTTTTACCAGTAAGAAATTAGCACCCTTAAACCCACTTAATTCATCTCTGTTAAAACTTTCATTTACTATAAAATTGCGAACACCTTTTTGGTACAATTCTTCAATAAAGGAATTACCATTTCTTCTCGGACCCTCCAGAGCAAAAAATAAAGTAGTAGTGGGAAATAATAATTTCCTGCTATCAATTAAAATATGCTCAATGATTACAGCATCATTTTGCTGCAACCAATCGGCTTTTATTGTTTGTGCTATTTGGGCAATGGTATACAAATAAAAAAATTATTACGCTATAAAAAATAATCCACTGAATTGGAAACTCCCTTTTTTTCTTTATGCCAAACGGAATAAAAAATAGAGCCGGATATACAAAAAATAATCACCAAGAGGGATATCCAAACCGGTAAGTGCACCCATTTTGTTATTAACATTTTAATGCCGATAAACAATAATACAATCGCAATGCCTTGCTGCAAATAATTAAATCTATTTGCGGCACCACGCAATAAAAAAAACAGGCTTCTTAACCCAAGTACCGCAAAAATATTAGAAGAATAAATAAGCATTTTTTTAGCCGGATCCGGAATAATGGAGAACACTGCGGGAATTGAATCTATTGCGAATACGAGGTCAATTAAACCCAACATTACCACTACCATTGCCAATTTGGTGAAAAATATTTTTTTATCTTTTACAATAATAAAGCGGCCATTGGGTTCCTCGTTTGTGGTACGCATTATTTTTTGCAATAATTTAAAAGCCCAGTTTTTATCTGGTGCAAATTCTTCTTCTTCATTACTGCCAAACATTTTTATTCCTGTGTATACTAAAAATACGCCGAAGATGTACATCACCCAATCAAATTTAGCTACCAGTTGGCTGCCAATCGCAATAAAGATAATTCTGAAAAAAATGGCCATTAAAATACCCAGTAATAATACACGGGAATAATTTTTTTCTTTAACTCCAAAAAAGGTAAAGATAATAATGAAAACAAAAATATTATCGATGGAAAGGGACCACTCCAACAGGTAGGCAGAGAAATAGGAAACTGCGTCAGTTTTACCATAACCTCCTTCATTCTCGAACCAGATAAATCCACAAAATGCTATTGATAACAATACCCAGAATGCTGTTTGTATCAGGGCCGTTTTTAAAGTAATTACCTGATTTTTTTTACTCAATAAACCAAGATCAAAAATTAAAGCCAATACTATCACCACACTAAAAACAAGATATATAATTTCTGTTTTTTCCATTTTTAAAATTTAGTATACTTTCTTTTACGCCACCATTGATAGCCAAACGCAAAAAAACATACCAGTAATATTGGAACCACAATATTTATCATTTGCCAAAGAGACCGCTGAGTAGCAGTTTTCTGCACATCCAATAAACGAAGTGTGTAATCTTTTGCTCTTGCGTCTAAAATATTTTTTTTATCAGCAAGATATTCAGTGCAATTCAAAAAGAAATCTTTGTTGGCATATTGAATATTTGTGTACTTATTCGTACCCATCGGTAAGGGCCCAATCAATTCTGATACCTGGTTAAGGACAATATCTGCATCCCCTACTACAATCACTTTACCCGGAGTTATACTCTCTCTTTGAAAAGTAAGATTGTAAGTTTTTAAAGTATCCAGTTGTTCCTGGCTTGCTCTGTTTGCATATACACTTGTAAATTTCCCTTCAAGCAAAACTGCAACAGGAATATTTTTACGGTTGAATTTTGTTACATCTTCAATCGTTTGTAAACTGTTCAATTCTATTCTTGCAGGAGTAGGCAATGTGTATGCACTTTCAGAGGATGACAGAAGAATTGTCTTGGTAATTC